>DAOTTY010000367.1:0-4456 GCA_034437575.1 Anaerolineae bacterium
GCCCCTAACAAACCGGGCCTATCCTTCAGCCCTGTAACGAAGGTCCGTATTCCCATCCGACACTTCATGTGAGGAAGTGCACCCCTATGGCCGCAAACCAAGCGAGAGGCCCAAACGCCCTGTTGTTCCGCGCAACCCATCGGCCCAACCCAGGAGCATCCATGCGGACCCGGATCGTCGGCTTTCTCATGACAGCCTCCCTCTGCCTGACCGGGCGCGTGGGGCCTGGGCTGGGAGGTGTGGCTGGACGGCCAGGAGATCACGCAGTTTACCTACTTCCAGCAGGCGGGCGGCCTGGAATTGAACCCCGTCTCGGTGGAAATCACCTATGGCTTGGAGCGGATTGTACTGGCCCTTCAGGACAAGAACGCCGCCTGGGACATCGAGTGGCTGCGAACCGGCAGCGGCGATAACCCGACCCTGCTCTATAACGACCTCTTCCGCCGCTCAGAGTTTGAACACAGCAAATACTACTTCGAGATTGCCGATGTGGACGGCCTCAAAGCGGTATATGACACCTACGAGGGTGAGTACCGCCGCGCCCTGGCCGCCGAACTGGTCACCCCGGCTTATGACTACGTGCTGAAGTGCAGCCACCTGTTCAACGTGTTAGATACACGCGGGGCCATCGGTGTGACGGAACGCGCCCAGTACTTCCGCCGGATGCGCGACATGACACGCGGCATCGCTAAAGCGTTCGTGGAGCAGCGCGAAAGCATGGCCTACCCGCTGGACAAGTTCACGGGGGCATGGGCGGGTGTGGACGTGCAAGCGCCGCCTGCGATGCCCGACCCGCTCACGATCAATGCGGATGTGCTGGTGGAAATCGGCGTGGAGGAACTGCCCGCCGCTGAGGTGGATAACGCGCTGGCCCAACTGGATACCCTGGCCAAGACCCTGTTTGATGACCTGCGCCTGAGCCACAGCGGTATCGTGACGTATGCCACGCCGCGCCGCCTGGTGTTTGTTGCCCGTGATGTGCCGCCCACGCAGTTCGACAAGAGCGAAGTGGTCAAGGGGCCGCCCGCCGAACGCGCCTTCGATGCCGACGGCAACCCCACCCAGGCGGCGCAGGGCTTTGCTCGCGGCAAGGGCATCGACGTGAGTGCGCTGCGCGTAGAAACCATTGACGGTGGCGAGTACGTCACTGCCGAGGTGTTCGAGGCGGGCCGTTCGGCAATAGAAGTGCTGGCCGAGGCACTGGCGGACCTTGTGGCGGGTATCAAGTTTGGCAAAACCATGCGCTGGAACAGCACCGGCGTCGGCTTTAGCCGCCCGATACGCTGGTTGTTGGCCCTGCACGGTGACCGTGTGATTCCGTTTGCCTATGCCGGGGTTGCCAGTGAGGATGTGACATTGGGGGTGCGCCCGTATGGGTCGCTGTCGCACACCGTCCGCAGTGTGGAAGAATACACCGAAGTGCTGAACAATCAGGGCGTCGTCCTGGGCCGTGACGAACGCCGCGCCGCCATCTGGGATCAGGTGCAGGATTTGGCGAAGTCAGTGAATGGCACCGTGCTGGCCGATGACGGCCTGCTGGCCGAGGTGACAAATTTGGTAGAAGCCCCAACCGCGCTGATGGGTACCTTCAGTGCGGAATCGCTCAAGCTGCCGCGTGAGGTGCTGATTACCGTCATGCGCGACAAGCAGCGCTATTTCGCCGTTGCTGATGCTGACGACAACCTGATGCCGTACTTCATTACGGTTCGTAACGGTGACAGCGAACACCTCGATAAAGTTCAGCATGGCAACGAGCATGTGCTGCGTGCCCGCTTTGCCGATGCCCGCTTCTTTTACGATGAGGACACCCGCACGCCGCTGGAAGACCAACTGCCGCGCCTGGGCACACTCGCCTTTCACGAGAAGGTCGGCAGTATGCTGGCCAAAAACGAGCGCGTGGCCCAACTGACGGAGCCGCTGGGCGACCTGTTCGGCTATAACGGCACGACGATAGCCGTCGCTACACAGGCCGGGCACATCGCTAAAGCGGACTTAGCAACGCAAATGGTCGTCGAGATGACCTCATTGCAAGGCACCATGGGCCGTGAGTATGCGCTGCGCGAAGGCTACCCGGCAGACGTGGCGAACGCCATCTATGAACACTGGCTGCCCCGCTTCGCGGATGACGACCTGCCCCAATCGCAGCCGGGGGTGCTGCTGGCCCTCGCGGATCGGCTGGATACGCTGGTGGGCCTGTTCGGGGCGGGCCTGGCCCCCAAAGGCAGTGCAGACCCGTTCGGGCTGCGCCGGGCGGCGCTGGGCGTTGTGCAAATTTTGACCCATCACAAGCTGGACGTAGACCTGACCGAAGCGCTGCGGGTGGCTGCCGAGCATCAGCCGCATGAGGTGAGCGACGATGACCGTGCCGCCGTGATGGACTTCATCAAGGGGCGCTTGGAGGTGTGGCTGCTGGACGGTGAGGCCGCGCATGATGTGGTGCAGGCTGTACTGGCCGAACAGTACGCCAATCCGACGCGGTTGGTGGCCGGGATTGAGCAGCTAGGCGAGTGGGTGCAGCGCGACACCTGGGAAGCCACGCTGGATAACTTTGCCCGCTGCATTCGCATCACCCGTGACCAGGACACGTTTTACAGCATCAATGAAAGCCTGTTGCAACAGCCAGCCGAAAAAGACCTGTACGCCGCCTATCAAGCAGCAGCGGCCAGGCTGGACGACACCAGCAATGTAGACGCCTTCCTGAGTGCGTTTGAGCCGATGGTGCCCGCCGTCGCCAGGTTTTTCGATGATGTGCTGGTCAATGCGGAAGATGAGGCGGTGCGTCACAACCGGTTGGGGTTGCTGCAACACATCGGCGGTATGGCGAAGGGCCGTGCCGACCTTAGCCACTTGAGCGGGTTTTAGCTCTGGTTTATGGGGGGGTACAAGTACAGAACAGCGTGGAGGCCCGCTTTAGCCCCCCCTCGCCTAGCCGCGAAGCGGCGGTTGGGAAAGGGGGGCGAGGGCTTCATCGCCAATGACGCGATGAATGGGCCGCAAGCGTCAACGCGCTTGTGGGCGATTTGCCAGTGACCCCGGCGGGTTAAACATCTTCCTGGGGGATGCCTTTGGGCTTTGCTTCATCGTTACGAACTAGCAGGCGGGTGGGGTCCACACCGTAGTGGCGCAGCACACTTATCAAAATCAGCACGGCCCCGGCTTCGTCCAGGTTGCCAATGATAGGGAAGTTATCCGGGATGAGTTCGATAAAGCCCGCGCCGGGGTTGCCGATATAGATGATGGCCACAGCGGCCACGCCGAGTATCAGTATCTCTTTGAGAATTCGCTGCATGGGGATGGGGTCCTTGTGTAGGTTGTTGATATGTCTACTATACGCCAGCATGTGATGGCACGTTGCACCTTGCTTACACTTTCACCCCGTTTCGTAGGAAACCTGCTATCCAAATAGGCAACGGTCATGTATAATGCCGATAATTTGGGATAAATTTGGGATATATCAGGAGCAGGAGCCGCGAGACCCCATGAAAATCAGTGTTTTGCAAGAAAATTTACAAAAGGCACTGGCCTCTACCGCCCGCGCTGTCGATAACCGCCCGACCCTGCCGGTGCTGGCCAACGTCCTGCTCACCACCGAGGACTCGCGGCTGCGCCTGAGCGCGACCAATCTCGAAATGAGCATCACCACCTGGATTGGGGCTAAAGTCCATGAGCCGGGGGCTATCACGCTGCCCGCCAAAACGCTGGCCGAACTGGTCAATAATCTCTCCCCGGAGCGAGTAGACCTGACGCTGGACCCGGTCACGCAGACGGTGAATGTGCGCTGCGGGGCCACCACCTCCAACATTAAGGGCATCGACGCCGAGGAGTTCCCGGTGGTGCCTGTGGGTGGCAACCCGGAACTGATAATCCCGGCGCGACAGTTCAAAGAGATGATTAAGCATACCGAGTTCGCCGCCGCCAAAGACGAAAGCCGCCCCATCCTCACCGGGCTGTTCACCGAAATTGACGGCAACAAACTCACGATGGCCGCTGCGGATGGCTACCGCCTGGCCGTTCGCACAACGGAACTGGAAACCACATTCAATGACACGTTTGCGATGGTCATCCCGGCGCGCACACTCAGTGAAGTAGCCCGTATTATATCCGACAGTGACGAATTTGTGCGGGTGCAGCTCCCTGGCGAACGTGACCTGGTGCTGTTCCAAACGGAACATACCGAAATCAGTTCGCAACTGCTTGAGGGGCGCTTCCCCGACTTCAGCGCGATTATCCCGCGCAGCTACAGCACGTCTACCGTCATCGAGACGAAAGACCTGCTGCGGGCGGCCAAACGGGCGGAAATCTTTGCCCGCGACAACGCCAACAGCGCCCGCATTGCCATGAACCCGCCGTCTGCGCCGGGGGATGCCGGGGAAATGCTCATCATTGGGCGCAGTGCCGAGCGCGGCGACAATGAGGGCGTGTTGCAGGCCACTATTGAAGGCGAAGAACTGGAAAT
>DAOTTY010000368.1:0-6756 GCA_034437575.1 Anaerolineae bacterium
GTTCTTTCAGCGGAGTCATAGAAGTTAAGCATCATTTTTTGCCGATACGGTTACAGTTTGAACGACTCAGAGGCTTGCCGAGATGGTTCGTCCGAATCGCGCCATTACCACCTACGCCCTGCTCTGACATTTCGCTGGACAAGCGACTAAGCCTGTTGAATCACATCGTAAAACAGCGGCAGCGGCGCAACAGGGTCGTCGCTCAGGGTGATAGCGCTTTTCAGGGCGTTGATGGCATCTGTGAGGTCACTGTTATCGCGGGCATACACCGTCACAAGCGGCTGGCCCTTCGTGACCTTATCCCCCACATTGATGTGGACGCTGAGGCCGACGCTGTGGTCGATGGGGGCACCTTTGGTGGGGCGTCCGGCACCCAGGCGCATAGCAGCGATGCCTACTTCATCGGCGGCAAAGCGGGCAACATAACCGCCGCGCTGCGCGTCGATGACGTGCTGCACAGGGGCAATATCGAGCCGGGCGGGGTCGTCTATCACGGCAGGGTCACCCCCCTGGGCGACAACCATCTCACGGAATTTGGCCAATGCCTGACCACTGTCTATTTGCCTGGCGAGCAACTGGGTTGTGTTCGGGTCATCCGTCCACTGTTGGCCGCGCCCCGCCAGCTTGAGCATGTGCAGGGCAATCAACAGGCAGTGGTCACGGAACTGTGGCGGCCCTTCACCGCGCAGCGTATCCAGCGCTTCGCGCAGTTCCAGGGCGTTGCCCACTGCCCAACCGAGCGGTTGATTCATGTCGCTCACAACGGCAGTCACGTCCAGGTCGGTGCCGCCCTCTTCACCGATAGCAACCATGATTTGCGCCAGGTCACGGGCTTCTTCAACGGTTTTCATGAACGCACCCGACCCGGCTTTCACATCCAGGACGATGCCTTTGGCCCCACCTGCGATCTTTTTGCTCATGATGCTGCTGGCAATCAACGGGATGCTGGCGACGGTGGCTGTCACGTCGCGCAGCGCGTACAGTTTGCCATCGGCGGGGGCCAGGTCACCTGTTTGGCCAGCCAGTGCCAGCCCGATTGACCGCGCCTGCGCCTTGAACTGCTGCGGGGTGCGGTTGATGTTGAAGCCGGGTATAGATTCGAGCTTATCCAGTGTGCCGCCCGTAAAGCCGAGGCCGCGCCCGCTCATTTTGGCCACGGGCACCCCCATCGACGCGACGAGCGGCAGCACGACGAGTGAGGTTTTATCCCCCACGCCGCCAGATGAGTGTTTATCAACGGCGAAGTCGGTCACGTCACTCAGGTCGATGCGTTCACCAGAGTTGGCTAGGGCCATCGTAAGATCAAACGCCTCTGTGCGCGTCATACCGTTCAGGTAAATGGCCATGAGCAGGGCACTGGCCTGATAATCGGGGATGTCCCCACGGGTGTAGTGCGTGATGAAGTGATTAATCTGGCGAGTGGTGAGTGGCAGCCCGTCCCGCTTAGCTGCGATAATGTCTGTGGCTTGCATGTTGAAGGGTCCTTTAAGAGTGATGATGCCTGTTTTTTGGATGATTGTAGCCATGGTCGGTTTTGGCGTGTTACATAGTATGCTAGCGCGGTTGGCGGTCAAGGCGTGGATACGCGACCGCTTGGGTGAGCGTGCCTTTGAGGGCTTTTACCGGCTGGTTTATAACGCCTTTTCGGTGATCTCGTTCCTGCCGGTGGTGGCAGTGTTGTTCGTGGCACCAGGGCCGACGGTGTGGCAGGTCAATGGGATGGGGGCGTGGGGGCTGCGGCTGCTGCAACTGGCCGGGCTGGCTGGCCTGACGGTATCCGTGCTGCAAATTGACGGCTGGCGCTTTATGGGTGTGTCGCAGGCGGTGGCCTATTTTGCGGGCAAGCCGCTGCCCCTGCCGGAAGAAGCCTTGATTACCAGCGGGGTGTATCGGTTGGTGCGGCATCCGCTGTATTTGTTTTCGCTGATGGTGTTGTGGTTCACACCGAGCATGACGCTGACCGGGCTGGTGTTCGCGGCAATGGCCACGCTCTATTTTGCAGTGGGGTCTGTGTTGGAAGAGCGGACGATGGCCAGGCTGTTCGGGCAACCGTATGTCGAGTATCAACAGCAGGTGCCCTGGATGATCCCGTTTATGCGGATGTGAAGGAATGTATGAGAGTGACGACTCTGTATTGTTCGTGGGGCGCTTTTGCCCTAAAGTTTTGCAACAACACATGACTGATAAGGATATTAAAACGTGACTGAGACAAAAAGCAGCACTGCCAACACACAGCGCTTGATTTTGTTGGGCGGGATTGTGGTCGTTGCGCTGGTGGTGGCCGGTGTCGCCATCTGGTTGAATACATCGAGTGCGGCGGTGCGCGGGGCTAAATTCAACTACGCTGACGTGCCGCAGACGCGCACCGCAGACGGCGGGTTTGTGCTGGGTAACCCGGATGCGCCTATCACGATTGTGGAATTTGCAGACTTCCGCTGCCCGGCCTGCCAGAACTATCGTGACACGGTGGAGCAGGTGATTGCAAACCATGTGATGACGGGCGAAGCGAAACTTGAGTTTCGCATGTTGCCAACGGTTGACCGCACCGGGTTTTCTTTCCAATTGGTAGAGTGTGCAACCGAGCAGGACGCGAGCTTTTGGTTGGCGCATGATGTGATGTATGACTTGGCGAGCCGGGGCTGGACGCAGACATCGTCGCAGGAATTTGCTGAGCGCATGGATTTGAACTACGGCGATTTGCTCAACTGTGTCACCAATGCCGACCAGTTTGTGACGGATGCCCAACTTGGCCAGCGGTCGGGCATTACGGGCACGCCGGGTGTGCGCGTTCGCATTAACGATGGCAATTTGCAGCCCATCGGCCAGAGCAGCGCCCCGGCTTACGACACGCTGCGGACGGTGATTGAGCAGGCGAACCAGTCTTAACCCGTTCGTTGGAGGGGCTATTAAGCCCTTCCGTTTTGCCAGAAGGCGGCGTTGAGGCCGGGCAGCGAGCGTGTGGGCTGGTTGCCGGTGAGTTCGGTATCGCCGCCGCTGGTTTGCATCAGGGTGACGTAGCGCACCGTGTCAAGTTTTGGCACGGGCACCCACTCACCCACCTCGCGCAGTTCGATTTTGCCGCTCAAGCGCCGCACAGAAACCACAAACGGCAGCCGCGCAAACAGATTTTGTACCAGTGTGTCGCTGTCATCACCGCCGGGGGCTGAGCGCCGCGCCAGCATCCCCAGGGACGCCAGCAGGCGTTTGCTATCTGGGGCACCTCGGAACGACCAGATGAGACGCGGCGGGCTGTCCCTTTTCAGCAGTGGCTCGATGCTGTGGGGTTCGTCGGCACGCACCTCGTCCAGCACCATTGTTGTGTGGCCTGCGTCAAGCTGTGCCTGAATCTGTTCCCCGAATGTCACTCCGGTGTTATCGCCCACAGGCCAGCGCACCACGGCCCGCGTCATCCCGTTTGGCAGGTGAAGTTCCCCTGTGCGCTCAACGGCAACGGCTGTACCCGGATGGGGCAGTTCGCCCAGTATCGCACTCAGCGTCATCGTCTTGCCGCTTTCTGGCTGGCCCGCGACCATGAACCCGTATTCTGATTGTACTAGCGCCCGAATAAACTGTGTGGCCTGCGCTGTGAACGTCTCGCGCTCGATCAGTCCGTCAAGGGTGGGGGCGGTGGTAGGGTGCAGGCGGATGTCTGCATTGAGGGTGTAGGCGATGGGTGGCCCGGCAATGCTGGCTGACAGGAAGCGGTCGCTTTCCGTTTGCAGCCCAACTTCGATGAGCGGCAGGTCGTCGTTCAGGGTGGCGTTGGCCTGCTGCACCAACCGCCCGATGATCTTCCGCAAATGCTCTTCACTGTCGAAGATGGGGTTGGCGGCGATGAGGTCGTTGTTGCCGTAGCGGATGGAAACCTTCTCTGCGCCTTCAAGCGTGATCGTGGTAATTGTGTCATCATCAATGAGCGGGTCCAGCGGGCCGAGGCCGAATAGCTCACTGTAGACCGCGCCCATCACGCCCGCTTTGACCTCGTTATCCGCATCAATCGACTCGACACTGAAGACGTAATCGACAACAGGAAGCAGCAGCCTGGCGCGGTCAGCGGGGGTTTGGGCTGCGCGGACGGCGCTGTCGTCCGGGGTGTTTTCTTCCTCGAACTGCGTCACGATGCGTTCAATCAGCGCGGCAAACGAGATTTTACGCCGCCCCGCCCGTGATTCTAGCAGGTGGGGCGGCGTGCGTTTGCGGCGGGGCCTGTCCAGCGGGATGTTGTCAAAGCTGGAAGCGCTGTTTTGTGAATCGTCATCGGGGTCGTTGTTCTGGCTCATTTTGTCCAGTAGCGACATAGGTTTTGCCCCTGTTGTTTTTATTTGATGTTACCCGATGATAACCGCAATTAGCCAAATATGCTCAGGTCTATGGGGCGCAGGTCGTCATTGTCGCACGCCTGGCGGCCCACTTTGGCCATCGGCAGCCACTCGCCATTCAGCTTGACGCGAACAATATCCATTGTAAAGTCGGTGTTGGTGCCTAAGCTGCTTTCGTTGCTAAACAGGCTAGACCCCACCCCATACGACGACACGGGCACGCCGTCACGCTCGAAGCGCTCAATTTTTTCGCGGGTGAAGCCACCGCTGACGGTGATGCCGACGTTTTGGCAGTACTGCTGCGCTCGCTCTTGCCAAAACGCAGATAGATTCCAGGATTTCCAGGCATTGTCTAGCGCAGTGCGGACGGTACGCACGAGGTCTTCGTTGACGCCGGGGGTGCCGTTGGGTTGCAGGGATTTGTCTACGAGGCTGCCGCTGGTATCCAGGCGCACGCCGTTGAGCGTCCAGCGCTGTTGGGCGTCTTCGTTGCCACTTTCAACGGCGAGGGCGTAGTTGTTCCAGTACAGCCGGAGTGTATCAAGTGCAGCCTGGACGGTGTCGTTTTCAAAGTCTGCCAGGACGATGCGTGGCACGCCTGCCGGGATGTAATCGGCAAAGGCGTGCATGGCGGCGGCGGTATCAGCAAGGAAGCTGGCAATGAGCGCGTGGGGGACGGTGCCGCTGCCCTTGCCACCCCACCACGCGGCTTGCGCGTCTGTGCTGACCAGCGGCGGGACGTTGTGGCCGGTATCCTGGTTGTAGCGCTGTACGGCCAGCCAGTAGGCATAGCCATCAGCCGATTGCACGTCGGGCAGGTCGAAGCGGGCCGGGAAGAACAGCAGTGGCTTGCCATTGGTGGCGGATTGTACGTCATACACATTGGTGGCAAGGCGGCTGGCACGGGAGAGTACGCCGAGAATGGTGGTTTCCAGCACGGCGAAGTCACGGTAGCGCCCGCGAATTTCCAGCACGGTTTCGACGTTCATCGGGTCGCCGCCGTACTCGGTCCACACGCCGTCATGAACGGCAGTTACGTCGAGGTTTTGCCATGTTTCTACAAACTCATCGTTGTTATCAAAGTAGCCCGTACCGTGACGCAGCATCCACAGGGTGGCGTCAATCCCGGCGATGAGGGCACGCGGCTTGCGGCGGGTGAACACCTGCGCTTCTACGATGATGTCCCCAATGTTAACGTTGGCTGCGTCAATGGGCAGGTTGCGCGGGTTGGTGCCGCCAATGGCTTCGTAGGTCATGCGGTTGTGGGCCATGGCTTGCAGAATAGTCCGGACGTTGTCAAAGTATTTGTCAGCATAGTAGCCGCGCCGCAGCTTATCGGCGTTAAAGCCAAAATCGACATTGGTGAGGCGTGTTTCTGTGATTGTGTTCATGGTACGGTTTGTCCTGATTGCTTGTATTCACGGGTCTTTGCTTTATGATAAGGCGCTTGGACAAATACGGAACGTAGTTCAGACAAAATAAAGGAAATAACCAGATGGATTCTATTGTCGTGAGCGGCTCAATTGCCTACGACTACCTGATGCGCTTTCCGGGGCGCTTTGCTGATCATTTTGTGGATGGGCACATGGATCATGTGAGCCTGAGCTTTTTGGTCGATGAGATGACGAAGCACTTCGGCGGCGTGGGGGCCAATATCGCCTACACGATGGCGCTGCTAGGGCAAAAGCCGCTGCTGTTTGGCACGGCAGGGCAGGACTTTGGCGACTATCGCACGCACCTGGAGGCACAGGGCGTGGATTGCAGCACGGTACAGGTGCGCGATGAGGTGTTCACCGCGTCGTTTTTCGTCAATACTGACCTGGATAATAACCAGATTGCGTCGTTTTATACCGGGGCGATGGGGCTGGCCCGTGACTACACCCTGGCTGATGTGTACGATGGTAAACCGGACCTCGTGATTATCTCTCCGAATGACCCGCAGGCTATGATTCAACTGTCGCAGGAGTGTCGTGAGCGGGGCATCCGGTTTATGGCGGACCCGTCGCAGCAGGTGCCGCGCCTGGATGGTGAACAACTGCGTCAGTGCATCGAAGGCGCGTATATCATGGTGGTGAATGACTATGAAGCCGAGATCATCAGCAAAAAGACGGGCCTGCAAATGCACCAACTGCGCGAACTGGTGAATGTTCTGATTATCACGCAGGGCGAACGCGGCTCAGAAATCTATGAGGGCAACACGGTGTCGCATACAGACATTTTTAAGACAGACGACATCAAGGACCCGACGGGCGTAGGTGATGCGTACCGGGCGGGGTTGGTGCGCGGGCTGGCGGAAGGCTGGCCGCTGACGCTGTGTACGCGCATGGGGGCGTTAAGCGCGACTTATGCGCTGGAGCATGTAGGCACGCAGAATCATCACTACGCGCTGGCAGAATTTGTTGAGCGCTTCCGCACACAATATGACGATGAGGGTGTG
>DAOTTY010000369.1:0-10564 GCA_034437575.1 Anaerolineae bacterium
ATTGGACATCAACGCGGTACGTGACCTTTACAACACCCACATGCGTCGGGACACCGAGTTTGGCGGCAGCAAGCGCCAGCATGTGCCCCCGGTGGTGCGCTACGTACATCACCGTAGACGCCAGCCCGATGAGCCGCCCCATTCTGCTGAAGTTAGGCTTTGTGCAAATCGGGACGGCATGGCCGTGTTACTTTACGCCGCCAAACACAACTGCCTAGCTCTTTGCTTGCAGATATTTGGCATAGCAGTAAAATCCGATAGACTTGTTCTCCACAAAACAGAATCGGTGACAGATACAATATGAGTAGAGCAAACATAGCTGTGTTGGTTGCTGGGGCCGTCATGCTGGTTGTTGGGTTGGGTTTCACCATCACTTCTGCAAACCGCTTGGCGGAGGCTAACACATATTTTGCAACAGCGCAGGTAATGATGGCGGACGCAGCCGACATCGCGGACATGCTCGCTACTGCACAAAGCCAAGAGGAACTTTACCCGGATGTCGTTGAAGCCACTGCTACATCAGTGGTACACATTGCAAGCTTTCTCGATGGATTACCTGTCGATAACGGATCCGGTGTGATCTACACGTCTGATGGCTTCATCGTCACCAACGCGCATGTGGTGGGATATGGCCGAGTTGATAATGTGGTCGTAACGCTTACAAACGTTGACGAAGTCTATGAGGACGTTGAAATCGCAGGCATTGCTGCGTGCGATGATGTAGCGGTGCTCAAGCTAGATGCCGAAATAGACGTTCCTCCTGTGGAAAAGCAGCTTCCGCTTGAGGCACGTATTGGCGAGCCAGTGATTGCCATTGGCTACCCCCGTGATGGGCTACTCAATGCCGAACTGCCCGTTGCCAATGACGGTCGCATAAGCCAACTTGGGGTTGCTGTTCCCCCGTATGAAAACCTGATTCAACATGAGGCATCAGTTAACCCAGGGCAAAGTGGTGGTGGCTTGTTCACGCACTCGGGGGAGTTCATTGGTCTAAACACATTACGCATTGAGGATGCCCAGGAAATCTCATTTGCCATCAGTGTTGAACACCTGGATACTGTCTACGAATACCTGAGCCGTCAGCAAGCGCCTCAAAACGATCTTTTTGAAATTGGTACTCACCAGGGGACGTTTGAACAACGGTTAGACCGTCACTGCTGGTCATTTGAGGTTACGGCTGGTGATGACATTGTGGTCAATGTAACCGCGCAGGAACCCAACGTGTTTGACCCCGAACTCTGGTTGTACGGTCCAACGAATTTGCTGGTTGGTTTCAATGCCGACTTAGACGGAACAAACACCCGCGCCTCTCGTGTGCGATTTACCCCCCAATTGAGTGGTGTCTTTACGGTGATGGTGGCGCGGGATTCCAGAGACTCAACTGCGTTACATCCGATCGGTGATTATCAACTTGCTTTGTCACAACCGTCTGAGACGGAACAGTAGTTGTTATTCGTTGCGCGGCATACTGTTATTGAAGTCATCACAAACCATTTGCGCGGTTCCCAGATAGAAAAAGCGATATGTGATGCCATTTTCACGGTATTCCCAGATGTCATAGCATGGCTGAAACTCGGGGTCACTACTCGTCAGAACATTGCCTGGGTTCAGGCAGGTCATCAGCGTATCTATGTTAACCAGTCGGTTTTGGTTCACAGCGGCTACCATTCCGCCAGCTTGAGGAAATTCCTGATGCTGGTAAAAGCCCATCGCAACCGCACCAACCCGATTCAGGCATGTTGCAAACTCATCAATAACGACGATCTGTGCAGCAAGAATAGGACTCTGTGACAGTACCGCTGTCGTTATGCCTAGATTGGCGGCGGTGTTGGCAACAGATTCGACATTTGGGCTATTATATTCCTCTAAATTAGGCAAAAAGTCGCCAGCCGCTTTACCAGGACTTCCTGTGCTGACGGTGGCACCACCACACGCCACGAGGCCAAGCACTACAAAGACATAAATAAAAGCCGAAACCACCCTGTTCATACCTGAATTCCCCTAAACTATGCAAGAAAGTCTACACTTGACATTATAGTTCAATTTGCTCAATTTGAGATTACAATCTGCATTTGTGAAGGAGAATTCAGATTAAGAAATGAGAGGGGCCATTCCGACAACGAAAAGCCCTCTCACTTGTTAACCTAAGCCGTCGGATACGGCAGCCAGTCGCGGTGATCGTCAATCGTGTCGTAGGTATCCCCATAGATAAAGCGATTGCCTGCGATAAAGCCCTGCGGGAAGCCGATTTCAAAGTCACTCACTTTATCCAGCCGCTGAATCTGCTCCGGCGTGAGGGTCCACGTCAGGCAGTCGAGGTTATCCTGCATTTGCGACACACGCCGCGCCCCCAAAATCGGGATGACCTGGGCGCGGGGGTTCTGGCGCACCCAGTTAATCGCCACCTGTGACGGCGGCTTGTCCACCTCTTCCGCGATGTTGACGACCTCGCGCACCACCGCCAGCTTACCTTCACTCAAGTTGAGCGTGTCCGGGTTGACGCGGGTGGGTTCGTCCACATCCTTGAGGAACTTGCCCGTCAGCACGCCGCCACCCAGGATGCCCCACGTCAGCACCGCCATGTCGTGATGGCGGGCCATCGGCATAATCGCCCGTTCCAGGTCACGTTGCAGCAGCGAGTACGGCGCTTGAATGCCCAAAAAGCGCGACCAGCCCATCAGGTCGGCGCGGGCGTTGGCCTCACTGATAATCCATGACGGCGTATCGGACGCGGCCACATACAGCACCTTGCCCTGGCGAATCAGGTCGTCCATACCACGCATGACCTCCTCAACCGGCGTCATGAAGTCCCAGGCATGGACGTAGAGAACGTCGATGTAGTCGGTATCCAGCCGCCGCAGGCTGTGTTCAACCGCCTGCATCATGTTTTTGCGGCTGTTGCCCATCACGTTGGGGCGCTTTTCTTTTTTGCCCTGGTTGGGCGCAGGCGTAAGCGTGTACTTCGTCGCAACCACAAAATGCTCGCGGTCTGCCTTGATAAACTCGCCCACGTATTCCTCGCTGGTGCCGTTGGTGTACAGGTTGGCCGTGTCGATGAAGTTGCCGCCCGCATCTGCGAACAGGTCGAACATCTGCTGGCTGGTGGCCTTATCTGCCCCCCACCCCCAATCCTCGCCAAACGTCATTGTGCCAAAGCACAATTCAGAAACGCGCAGGCCGCTGCGACCGAGTAATTTGTAACGCATGGTGTAGCTCTCTCTCCGTTGTGATGGATGGTGAAAAGCACATGATACCGCCGCTCAGCAGGTGGGGACACTACCGGTTTGGGGAAGCCGGGGCTTTTGCAAAGTTGCAGGGCTAATCGTTGGGCGCTGCCCAAACCCGTCACTTTTGTAACGACTCAGCCCTTACCCGAACGGGCCTGCGGCCCTGGGAGATTGGCTCAAACAGCGGCACTTACCTCCCCGCGATGTGAAAACTTGACTTTGCAATAGCCCTATTGGGGATGCCGTTGCAAAGGCGTCACTTACCATCCCCGCCCGCCTTTTGCCAGATGGGTTACACCGTCCAGCCCAACCAGCGCTCAACCGGGATAAGCAGCCCACACAGGCTCACAAACAACACCACAAACAGCCAACCGGGGTACGGTGTGGCGTTCATGATAACCAATTCACGGAGGATGAACCCGGTAAGCAAAATTACCAGGCCGTAACGAACAAAGGCGAGACTGCGGGCCTTTTCCTGTGGCGTTTTATAAGTTGGGTACTTGTCATTCATGAGCCGATACCTTATCACAACACAACACACTCGATAACAGCAGTTTATACTGCATACCTTAACATACATTTGCGGAAAAGTTAAGCGGGTCACGCAATTTAACTATTCTTTCCACCAACATTACGATACACTACGCTGCTGTCTTGATCGTTGCATGTGTGGAGCGGAGTCTGGTGGCTGCCGTGTGGGTCATGTTAAGTTTTGCGCTGGTGTGGGCCGTCGTCGCGGCGCTGGTCATGGGGGCGCTGCGCCTACCCCGCCCCGGACTGGCGGCGGCGGTGGGGTTGGGGCTGTGGCTGGTGATCGCGCTGGCGGTGGCGATGCCGTTCGGCTGGCGGGCAGGGCTGGGCGATGCAGTGTTGTTGGGGGTTATCGTTGGGGCGGGGGTTTGGCGTGCCAAACCCGGCAGCGGGCGCGCCGCTGCGCGTCCCTACAGAGTGCAGTTTAACCGTTGGGACGCCATACAAGGCGTCCGTCATGTGATGACCACCGACGGCCTGCTCATCACGGTGATGGCCCTGATATTCGCGGTGCCTGCCGTTGTATTGCCCGTCCCGCTGGATACCGACGCACAGGGGTTCGGCTACCTGGCGCTGACTGCCCGCCTGCACGGTGACCTGACCACACTGGCCCCCTTCCAACCGCAGATTGACTACCTGTACGCGCCCGGATTCACGGTGCTGGTGGCCTACCTGAGCGAGCGGTTGGGCACGCCGCTGCACGTCACGCAGTTTGGCGCTGCCGCCGTGCTGAGTTTGGCTTTCCTGCTGGTGATCTACGACTTTGGCCGTGAACTGGGCGGCCTGACGCGGGCACGGGCGCATGTGATCGCGGTGATGGTGGGCAGCGGCCTGTTCACCGCCTACATGGACAGCCACTACACGTCGATTATCGGTTTGGTCTTCGGGGCGGCGCTGCTAACGTTCGTCTACCGGCTGGTGATGGGGGGGCCACGGCTGTTCAACGCGGCTGGGGGCGCACTCATGCTGGCGGCGCTGGTACTCACCCACCCAGATACCACCATCATCGTCGGGCTGGGCTATGGCGCGTGGCTGCTGCTGCTGCCAGTCGCCCGCGAGCGTCCATCGTGGCGGCGCTGGCTGATGGTCGCGGCAGGCGTTCCGGCGGCGGCGCTGGCCCTGGTGCTGCCCTGGCTGCTGAGTGTGCGGCATCTGCTGGGCGCGGACATTGAGTCGCCGTTTGTGCGCGATGTAAATTACTGGCGGGTGGTGCTGTCTGCACCGCCAGAACTGCTGTATCACGGGGGGGGGATTGTGCTGGTGGCAGCAGTCGGGGCGGTGGTGGGGCTGCGGGGGCGGCGTCATGAGGCGCTGCTGGCGGTGGGCTGGCTGCTGCTGATCCTGGACTTTGCCGCGTTTGGCCTGTTGGAGCGGGCGCTGCCCTGGCTGATAGCGCCAGTGGCTCGCTACGACTACCCGTTTAGTATTGCGTGGCACGGGCCGATTATCCCGTATGTGCTGCTGGGCGGGCTGGCCTTCGATGTGGCGTGGCGGTGGCTTGCATCCCGGCAAGGGGGAGATCGCGCAGCGGACGATAGCGTAGGGGCCGACCGACGTGCCAGCCCGCAAACACAAAGCCCTCACCCTAAATCCCTCTCCCCGGTGGACTTCCTCGGCTCCCCCTTCGCCCTCAGGGGGGTTGGGGGAATGAAGGCCATGTCAGGCGTCCGCATCATGTTAATCCTCGCTGCGGTTGCGGTCATTCTGGCGGGCGTGTTTAACAGGCAAATCCTGGCATTGAGCAAAGGCCGCGTGACCTTCTTCGGCGCGTTCGCCTCCCATGCTGACGTAGCGGCGATGTCATGGCTGCGCGATAACACCGCCCCGGACGCCTATCTGCTCAACTTCCCTGGCCCACAGGAAGGCGATTGGGTGCCCGTCATCGCAGAGCGGCGCAGCGTGTACTACCGCCCGCAGCCGTTTTTCCAGCGGCCCATCGGCGGTGACCCACTGGCAGACACCCCCGAACAGGTGGCGCTGCGGGCCTTCTGGAAGGACCCCGCTAACCCGGCCAACGCGAATCTGCTGCGTGAGGCGGGCGTCGATTATGTGATTGTGCCGCAGGTGGTGGGCAACCCGGCCAGCTTCGCAGGGCACTACCGCTGGCGAGCGCCGTTCACGAACTTGATTGACATGCAAAGCGCCGTGAGTGAGGCTGCCGCCCTGACGCTGGTGTTTGATGACAACGGCGCACAGGTTTACGCCGTCAACCGCTGACGCAGCCCCCGCCACACAACAATGAGGCACACCGCTAACGTGACCATCACCCACAGGACGCTCAAACTCACCCGGCGCGGCGCGTCCGGGATGGGACGGCGCAGGTAGGCCATGATTTCGTCGGTGCTGCTGCCGCTGATGCGCGGCGGCGGGTAGGTGAGGGGGTTATCGTGCAGGTAGATGGCGCTCAGGCGCGTGAGGTTGCGGGTGTGGGGCGGCAGCGCGTTGATGTCGTTGTTGGCAATGTGCAGCATCTGCAACTGCTTGAGCTGCCCCAACTCCGGGGGCAGCGTGGTGAGGGCGTTGCCGTACACATGCAGTGATTGCAGCCGCGTCAACTGGCCGATTTCCGGTGGCAGGTCGGTGAGGGCGTTGCCATCGAGATACAGCCCCTCTAACCGGGCCAACTGGCCGATTTCCGGCGGCACGGCAGTCAGACGATTGCCAGAGATGTAAAGGGCGGTCAGGTTGGGCAGGTTGCCGATTTCCGGCGGCAGGGTGGTGAGGTCATTGCGAGAGAGGTACAGCTTTTCAAGCGCGATCATCTGCTGGATTTGCGGCGGCAGCGCGGTCAGGGCGTTGTCTTGCAAGTAGAGCGCTTTGAGGTCAGTGAGGGTGAACAGGTCGGGGGGCAGGTGCGTCAGGTGCAGGCCCGTCAGGTCGAGCGCGGCGCTGCCGCTGGCCTGGGCTGCTGCGATGGCCCGCTGCGCGTGAATGGTTCCGGCATCCTGGGCGTGGGCGGGCAGGGCCAGGGTGATGACGCCCACCAGCAGTAACAAGCGAAAGAGCTTCAACATCAAACAGCCTTCTACAGTAGTCTACTTCTCAGCGGACGAGCCACACACCCATTGCAACCATAGCAGCAGCCGTCTCGCGTATCTATCCCGCCCAGCCCAGCAGCAGCCGATACCCAAAGAAGAACCCCAGCCCCAGGCTAATCGTCAGCAGCAGGTTTTGGGTGCGCCAACTGACCAGCACGGCAAACAGCCCCGCTACCAGATACGAATTGGTGTAACTCAACGTTAGCACGTCGTCACGGTACAGCATAATCGGCACAGTGATCGCCGTCAGCACGGCGACGGGCACATAGCGCAGCGTCCGCACCACGCTATTTGGCAGGTTGAGCTTGCCCACCAGCGCCAGCGGCGGGTAACGAACCCCGAACGTAACCGCCGTCATGCCTAAAATCAGCCAGAATGTTTCCATTGTGTTAATCTCCCTGCCCGTCAGCGGCAGTTTGCCCCGAAAGGCGGCCCGGTTCGCGCCGCCGCATGATTTCCTCTGCAATGTAGCCTGCCGCAATGCCCAGCACTGCCGCCAGGATCAGGCCCAGGTTATACGGCAGGTTCAAGGCCAGCACCGCCACGCCCGCCGCTACAAGCGCACAGATCAGCATGGGGCGGTTGACCACCAGCGGCACCACAATCCCAATAAACGTGACCACCATCGCAAAGTCCAGGCCCCAGGTGGCGGCGTTTTCAAAGCGGCTGCCGAAGTAAATGCCGATAAACGTCCAGAAGTTCCAGTTGATGTACATGGCGATGCTGCTGCCCAGGTGATACCACTCGGCGCGGGGCTGGTCTTCCGTCCATTGGCCGACCACCGTCGCATAAGTTTCATCCGTCAACCAGAAGGCCAGCGGCAGCAGCCAGCGCTGCGATAGGTGCTTTGTGTGCGGGGCCAGTGATGCGCCGTACAGCGCGTGACGGACGTTGACAACAAACGTGGTCAGCACAATTACGGCCACCGTCGCGCCCTGCGACAGCAGCGTGGCGGCGATGAACTGGGCGCTGCCCGCAAACACAAACAACGAAAAGCCCATCGCGCTCCACACACCCAGGCCGCCTTCCGTGACGGCAAACGCCCCAAAGATGAGGCCGAACGGCGTGGCCCCGATAATCATCGGCAGCGTATCGCGCATTCCGGCAGTGAACATGCGTTGGCGGGTTGGGGTGATGGCCTGCTGCATAAACCGTGTCCTGTAGTGTGATTGATTCCGTCGTCCAGGCGCGATTCTATCGCAGGCCACCAGGAGGATGTATGGCCATCAGTCCAATTGGAGCGGTTAATGGTGCCCGCCAAACCACTTACGGTAGCACCACAGGCTAGCATGGACTCGCAGTTTGCTGGCCCTCACCCCTTCCGAACCCAGGGCTATCGCAAAGTCAAGTTTTCACATTGCGGGGACAGCGTCCCCGGTGCCTGAGTCGTTGTGTTTTCGATTCTCCGTCGCCGCTCTCCAGGGACACAGTGAGGGCCAGGTGAGTGAGGATACGAATTAGGGCGCATACGACGTAAAGCCGCGCCAGGGAGTGTTCACGACCCCGTCCGTGATGTTGTCTACGCAGATGTCCGGCTGCATCTCGGACTGATAGGCCGGGTCTTGCCAGGTGAACATGTTGATGGGCGTGCGTGGGGTGAAGTTGGCCTGCCCAAGTTGGATGTTCACCAGCGTGTGCGGGTAGCGCATCACCAGCAGCCGGGATGCTGGATAGTAGCTGATAGCGCACGGCTCACCGTACCACAGCAGCACGTACCCGGCGGGCGTGGCCGTGTGCATGTAGCCGCGCCCAACGTGAACCGCATCAATGGACGGGTAAAAACGGGCGGTGTTGCCCTCCCCCATCCCGATTTCGATAAAGCGCCGGGTTATTGGCTGGGTGTTCGTCAGGTTAATGGCGTCGCCCCAGCGGGTTTGGCCTACGGCAACCTGCTCTACGCAGGGCCAACCCGCGCACAGATGGGGCAGTTTGGTCAGGTGGGGGGTGGGGTGCAGCCGGGTGATAGGCCCCGCACCGATAGCGACCAGCGCAAGCGTCCATAGGGTAAGGGGGATAAGCAGCAAATAACGCATAAACCATCTTCAATTTTGAGCGTGGTAGGCTATGTTCCTGCAAGTGGCGGCAGGGGTGTAGGGGCGACGCAGCGCCGCCCCGCAAACCACTACGCCTGTTCCTCAAAGTTGTGAATCGCCCGGAACGAGTCTTTCAGCGCCGGGTACGCCATCTGATACACCGGATACAAGCTCTCATACACCTTGACGCCTTCGGGGTCGGGGTCGGTCTGGTCAACCTTGCGGATCATCTCAGCGGTGGCCGTCGGTACATCAGGGTAGGCTCCGGCCCCCACTGCCGCCAGAATCGCCGCGCCGAACGCCGCCCCTTCCGTCGTGTTGACTGTATACAGCGGCATCCCCATGATGTCGGTCATCATCTGCCGCCACACCGAGCTTTTGGCCGCGCCACCGCCAATCACCGCCTCCGTTGGGTGGACGCCCTGCGCCCGCAGCAGTTCAAGCTGGTCACGCATCCCAAAGGCCACCCCCTCCATCACGGAGCGGGCCATTTCCGCAATGCCGTGCCGCAGCGTAAACCCGATAAACGCGGCGCGTGCGAACGGGTCCGGGTGCGGGTTACGCTCCCCGGTGAGGTACGGCGCAAAGATAAGGCCGTATGACCCACGCGGCACGTTGGCCGCCATCGCGTTGATCTCGTCGTAGCTGCGCCCGCAGGCCAGTTCGTCGTGCAGCCAGCGCAGGCCCCCCGCTGCACTCAGCATCACCCCCATATGGAACCACGTCCCCGGCACCGGCCCGCAAAAGGTATGCAGGCGTCCGTCAGGCTCCGGTGAGTAGCGGTCACTGCTGGCATAAGCCACCCCAGATGTGCCCACAGACAGGCTCACCATACCCATTTTGACGATGCCGCTGCCCACACCGCCCGCTGGCTGGTCGCCCGCACCGCCCACGATAGGCGTACCGGCTTTGAGGCCGGTAGCGGCGGCGGCGGCTTCGCTCACATGGGCGCTCACCGCCTGCGATTCGCACAGGTCAGGCAGCCACTCACGCGGGAACCCGAACGCTTCCAGCATTTCGTCTGACCAATCGCGCTTGGCAATGTCCAGCACACCAAACCCCGACCCGTCCGCGACATCAGCCACGTAAGCCCCACTCAGGCGGTAGCGCACATAGTCTTTTGGCAGCAGCACATGGCGCAGCCTGGCGTAGTTTTCCGGCTCGTTTTCGCGCATCCACATGATTTTGGGCGCGGTGAAGCCGGGCAGCAGGATGCTGCCGACCAGTTCATAGGTGCGCTTGTGGCCCACCTTAGCCATCACCGCATCACACTGGGCGTTGCTGCGCTGGTCATTCCACAAGATGGCCGGACGCACCACCTCACCGTTTTCGTCCAGTGGGGTCAGGCCGTGCATCTGCCCGGTAAGGCCGATAGCCGCCACATCATTTGCGCTCACCTCCTTGAGTATGTCGCGCAGCGCCCCACTCGTAGCCGTCCACCAGTCCTCCGGGTTTTGTTCTGACCACAGTGGTTTAGGGGTAGAAAGCGGGTGCGGGTAGCCTTTGGTGGCAATGACGTTACCCTGTTCATCAATAACGACGGCTTTGGACGCAGTGGTACTCACATCAATGCCGATAAAATACTGAGGCATAAACCATAACTCCTTCTATACAGAAATAAAGGTACCTTGATTGCTAGTCGTTTATTTTACCCCTCTATCCCCAGCCCTTTCTCCCACAGTGGGGAGAAAGGGAGCAAGCACAGGGTCCACCAGGGTCTTTGAAAGTCCCCTCG
>DAOTTY010000370.1:0-4382 GCA_034437575.1 Anaerolineae bacterium
CGCTTATCCGCAAACAGCCAGCGGCCCTGCGTCGAACTATATTCCAGTTCGATGTACGGGTCGCTGTCCTCGAACTGGCCGCCGTCTTCCATGGTGTAAATCAAATCTGCATATACCAGCGCGTTATCACCGTTTTGCTCCACCAGCCGCACCTCGCCAAAGTCCACCCGGTCAACGGTTGTCCACCAGCCCAAATAGCCCTCATAGTCGTAGTTTGGGGCACAGCAGTTAAACGCCTGCTTGAAGTCGTCGGTAAGCTGCTCCCAGGCTGACTCGTAGTTCTCAGCCGTGATGTCACGGTAGTAGTTCACCACTGACTGCTGCGGCGACTCCACGTAGGTAGACCCGCCGCCCGAACCGCCACCGCCCACGCTGCCACTGCCCCCCGTTGACGGCAGCGGTAGCGCAGTTGGCGCGACGCCAGTGGGCGCACGGGTGCGGATGAGCGGCTGCGTGGGTTCCTCAGTGGCAGCGGGCATAGCCGAGCTTTCCGCACTGACGGTTGTTGGCGTAAGGTCATCAGGCGGGGCGGTGGCGTTGAAGATGAAAACCGCCACCGCGATAATCACGATGGCCGCGAACCCGCCCACTACCGTGACCAGTATGCCCACCATCATCCATGTGCGATTGTTGTCTGTTTGTTGGTTCATAGCGTCCTGCTCTGCTGTGTATGCCATTCAAGCGTGGCTATTGTGGCACATTTTCTTTCAGGGTGCCTGTGCGATATGATAGTCAGGCGCAATTCACACCAACAACGACAAGGACACCCCATGCCCTACCCCCAATGGACGCGAGGCGTGCATCATGACGGCAGCGCCCTGTATGTTTCCAATGTGCTGCCCACCTTAAACGAAACGGTTGAGATCAGGCTGCGCGTGCCGCTGACCGCCCCGGTGCAGCGTGTGTTCCTCCGCAGCGAACCCGACGGCGAACAGCACTTCACGCAGATGTCTGTTAGCAGCAGCGATGCGCTGAGCGTGTGGTATACGGCATCCCTGACCATGCGAAACCGGTTGATGCCCTACCGCTTCAAGCTGATGACGGATGCAGGCGCGTTCTACCTGACGGCCAGGGGCATCAACCGGGCCGACCTGCCCAATACATTCGACTTCAAGCTGCTGGCCGACTTTGAATCCCCGGCCTGGCTGGAAGACGCCGTGTTCTACCAGATTTTCCCGGATCGGTTTTATAACGGCGACCCCTCCCTTACCCCACCGGAGGGCCTCCCGTTCGAGCATCCGCCGCAGGGGACGTTTTACAGCCAGCAGCGCAACTGGGATGCCCCCCCGCTCCCATTTGCAGAAGGCGGCACCGTCGATTTCTTCGGCGGTGACCTGCCCGGCATTGAGCAAAAACTCGACTACCTGCAAGACCTCGGCATCACGGCGCTCTATCTCAACCCGATCTTTACCAGTCCGTCTAACCACCGCTACAACACCAGCGACTTCTACAGTGTAGACCCTTACCTGGGCGGCGATGATGCCCTCATCAGCCTGAGTAATGCGCTGCACGCCCGTGATATGCGCTATGTGCTGGACATCACGCCGAACCACGTCGGCCACACCCACAAGTGGTTCACAGCCGCCCAAGCTGACCTGACCAGCCCCACAGCCGGCTACTTCACGTTTTACAACAGCCCAAACGCCTACGAGAACTGGCTGGGCGTCAGCGTGCTGCCCAAGCTGAACTACCGCAGTGCCGCCCTGCGCGATGTCATGTTCCACCGCGATGACGCCGTGATGCGCTACTGGCTGCTGCCGCCCTTCAACGCGGACGGCTGGCGTTTGGATGTATGGAATATGACCGCCCGCCAGGGTGCAGCGGATTTGTGGCACGAGGCCGGACGTGAGCTGCGGCAGTCGGTCAAGTCCGTCAAACCAGAGGCGTATGTATTCGGGGAAAACTTCTTCGATTCCACACCGAACTTACAGGGCGACGAACTGGACGCGACGATGAACTATCAGGGGTTTGCCTTCCCGGTGTGGCGCTGGCTGGCAGGCCACGACATCAACGCATGGATGACACCGCCCGCCCCGTTTGCAGACCCGGTGCCCATGCCTGCGGAAGCCACCGTTGAGCAAATGCAAACCTACATGGCGGCGGTGCCCTGGGCCATCACCCGGATGCAGTTTAATTTGCTGGGCAGCCACGACACGCCGCGCTTCGCCAGCGTCGTCAACGGTGATGCGGCGCTGAATAAGCTGGCTGTTGTGCTGCTAATGACCTTCCCCGGCGTGCCCAATATCTACTACGGTGATGAAATCGGCATGGAGGGCTGGCGTGACCCGTCTAACCGTCACACGATGATCTGGGATGAAGCGCGTTGGAATGCCGACCTGCGCGGTCACTATCAGCGGCTTATAGACCTGCGCCGTACATCGGATGCGCTGCGGCGGGGTGGGTTTCAGTTTTTGGCGGCGGCGGGCGGCTTAATGGCTTACGCACGGGCCAGCGCCGACGAAACGCTGGTGATAATTGCCTATCGCGGCGGGGACGACGGGTCTAACGTGCGCGTTCCGGTGTGGCAGGGAGCCATCGAAGATGGCACCCTGCTTAGCGACGTACTTTCTGGGCGTGAAGTTATGGCAACAGGCGGTGAGATTGTCTTCGACAAACTCACCGCCGGGGACGTGTGGCTGCTGCGGGCTAAGTGATGCTCTAGTTCCCCGCCGGATATACTACACGAATTTGCTGGTTCACGTCGGGGGCGTCAATCGTTGCCGTTGCGCCATCCGGCCACTGCACCTCAACCCGTTCAACGGCTTCAGCAGTGCCCAGGCCAAAATGCGCGACCGGTTCCATTTGGCACAGATAGCCACTGCCCGCGTCGATCACGCGCATTTGCTGCCCATCTGCATTGAACAAGCGCACCACAGCCCCGCGTGCCGGTGCCCCGAACTGCGTCACAGGATAGACACGCAGATAGTTGTTATCGTTCTCAGCAGCCTTGTACAACGTGAGCGGCTGTGTGCCCGATTCGCCGTGTGAAACGAGCAGTTCAAGCTGGCCGTCACCGTCAAAGTCGCCCACAGCCGCGCCCGTTCCCAGGCCATCGGGTTCGTCCGCATCCCCAATAGCGATTTCCTGCGGCACCCCGTCCACCACACGGAACAGGCGGTTGGGCTGGCCGATGTTGTTAAAGAAGATTTCTTCGCTGCCGTCGTTGTCGAAGTCAGCGGCAATCACCGTGCGAACCCGTGTGGGGGTGGCCATGTCAGCCGGGGCAGATTCGGTGAAGGTGTCATCACCATTGTTGATGTACAGGCGGTGCGGCCCTTCCCAGTTTCCGTAAATCACGTCTATCAGGCCGTCCCGGTTGATGTCGATGGGGGCCATGCCGCGCACGTTCTCGAACGGGTCAGCCACGCCCGCGCTAACAGCCACATTCTCAAACGTGCCGTCGCCATTGTTGCGGAACAGGAAGTTCGCCCCTTGCTCATTGCCTGCAAACACATCCATCCGCTCTGACACAAGCGGGAATGACAGCAGCGCCCGTCCGCCCGTCGTCAGGTCAACGCCCACCTCCGGTGCCACATCCCGCACCACGCCATCGTCATTCACTTCGTAAAGACGCATCGGGCCGCCATAATTGGCCACAAACACCCCATAGCGCCCTGTGCCCATCCGATCTACACACGCCACGGACCGCCCTGCTGTGAAGTTCAGGTCTTCCTGATTCATCGGCAGCTCGAAAAGGTCAACCCACTCGCTGCCGTTGTAGGCGAACAGCCGGTCGGTGATTTGCTTTTGCCCGCCGAATGTATCTGTATTGAGTACGTAGATTTCCTCACGGCCATCCGCATCAATGTCGCAGGCCGCCACGCCGATGGCCATGCCGTCGTTATCCGCCAGCACATCTGGCGCAATGTCCACAAAGCGCTCGCCATTCCACTTGAGAACCGTGTTGCGGGCACCGTTGCGGTTCGCCGTACCAAAACCGGCCACAAACAACTCAAACGCTCCGTCGCCGTCCACATCCGTGACTGCTACACCGTAGTTGCGCTGGGTAGGGTTATCCTCAATAAGGTCTGTCCGATCAATAAACATGCCATCCTCCTGAGCCATGACGATCCCCGATAGCCACAGCATACCGATAAATACAATTAAAGTCACACGCATCACCACGCCCATGCTCCTTGCTACGAACTGAAGCAAAGACTACCGGGCACGGCTTAGCATGAGGTGAAGGGGACGTGGTGAGGCGCTTATAGGGCAGCGGTGACGAAATCTGCTCCGGCCAGATGTTCTAAATCTGTGTTGGGAGGCGGCAAAAACGCCCGCTTCTTAGGTCATGTGAATCATATCGTTGAAGCCGCCTTTATCGTTCCGGCTTGTGCGTGCAAAAGCGATTGCGTCTATACTGGACATCAGGCAAACAGAGA
>DAOTTY010000371.1:0-5623 GCA_034437575.1 Anaerolineae bacterium
AGTGGCGGGGAAGCAATGGGATAAGGTGGTAGTCTCCCCGTACGACCCCCTGAAGATCTTCATAGGCTATCATACGACTGGCTCTGTAAATGCCAATTGCGGCTCCTATTATAGCGAGGACGGCGGCGCAAACTGGTATACGGTGCGGTACTGGTATGTCAATGCGTCTTTTGAGAGGTACTGGCAACCCCACCCTGCCTATCGGGGAGGTGCTACGTTCCAATCTGTGATATTCACAGAGACAAAACTTTATGTTGCAATGACAATCAATGGGGGCACTATACCAGGATTAAGCTACAATTTCTGGAATACTGCGGAATTGGAATACGACGAGAACGAGGAAGAGACCTTTCTAAATCTCGATTTTTATTACCCCAGCTATTGGCATGGAAGTAGCAATTTCGACCCCCTACCTGGGGTATCCCAAACCTCGTCAAACTATTTCGACGAGGATGGGAACGTATTCAGGTTTCTGCGAAGGAACAAAGGAAGCCGCAACCCTGCCTTTGCATTCATCAGAGGAACCACCGAGGAGACAGAGGGGGTTGTTACGTGGACGTGGGGGCACCATGGATGGGGAGAGGGGATGACAATGTACAACTACCCCTATGATAGCGACATGGTGCGCGTGGGGGATTACCTGATATTTGCGCACGTGGATATAACATCAGCCTCTGTAAGCTCATTTTCTTGCCTGGATTACAACATGACCCTGCCAAACGATTACATCGCAGAAGGAGCACCTTACGCAGGCGGTTCAAGGCGGTACGGGCAGGCTGTGTGTCTACAGGGCAGCAACCTGTACTTTGTAAGGTCGTATAACAATTATCTAAGTAGCAATCATGGCGCGGGCGTGAACGTTCTTGCTACTAGCGCACTCCCCTCCCCTGCTCATTTAGGTTCGGAGTGCAATGAGTATTCCCCTGCAAGTCGCTACGACGCAATGGGGCGGAACATTGTTTGCACGCCCACGCACGTAGCGACAATGAATGTGACGCAGGGGCACATTGTCTTCTACGACGGGACTGCGTGGGCGACCCTGGCATTCCCTCCGGGCGTGACACCTGCTATGGTATCGAGTTTCATCGGCATTGGAGGAAGTGGATGAACGCATTAGAAAGGTACCACAAGTTATTTGAGGCTCGGATGCACGAGTTTGTTGCGTCCGAAATCTCGCGGGTGCGAGAGGAAATCCTTTCGCAAGTGCCCATGCTTTCCGACAATGCCATCATTGATAGCGACGGCGCATTTCTCATTGATGCGAATGGAGAATATGTAGAGGCGTTATGATGCGGGCTACCACTAGATATGGTACAATTTGTAGAAGGAGACACTAGATATGCCAAATGATGACATGGAAACGATCAAGGTGGGGTCCACCGCGCTCGATGAGATACGCGAGCACGCCGCCGCTATACGCGAGGGCGTGGACACGCTCCTGGCAACCCGTTCCGTGGGGGGTACTGTCCACATAAAGAGCCTCACCGATGCCACTGCGACCCTGTGTGGGTATGGCGTGGTCTTTGGCGGGCGCGACCTGGTGGGTGACACGTTCACGCCGGCAACGGACTACGGTCTAAGCAGGGAAGCGCGGGGGATGCCCGTCTATTACGACCACGAGCTTCACCCCACACTCAAGGGGCAAATCGGAAACGTTCTGGCGATACGCCAGGATGATGAGGGGTTGTTCTTTGAGTTGGAGCTGGAGCGCAGCGAAAAGTACGTTGACGAGGTGTTGCGCTTAGTCGAGGCAGGCAAGGTCGGTTTGAGCACAGGGGCATTGAGCCACCTGGTGCAAAAGGATACTAAGTCCATTAGCCGTTGGGTCGTTGGGGAGGTCAGCCTGACCGTTACCCCCGCCGAGCCACGAACAATAGGAATACAAATGGAAACAAAAGCAATGTACGAGACTACCTCAGGGACAATCGAGGCGAACGAAGAGGAAGAGGAAGAGACCCCAGAGGAAGAGGAAGCCACGACAGAAAAGGACGCGATGGCGGTGCGGATGACTCAGATGGAGGCGCGTATCAAGGAGATGACGGACGCTATCGAGCGTAGCCCCGCACTGAAAACCGCAGGGTACGTCAATGACGGCTATGTCGTTGGCGGCACCAAAAACAATGCCATACGCACGTTTGGCAACTGGCTCGTGGCGGTCGTCCGCGACGATGCCAAGACGCTCAAGTCTTACGCCACGAAGGATGGGATGACCAACACGACAGGCGAGGCGGGGGGGTACCTTGTCCCCTCAACCTTCATTGCCGACATTATGCGGGCTACGGCGGAGGCGACCATAGTGCGCCCGCGAGCGATGCCCGTGCCGTTGCCCTGCGACATCCCCGCGCTTGACCAGTACAGTACCAGTACGCCAGCGAATGGGTTGAGCCACTACTTTGGCGGGATGCAATGGTCTTGGGGCGACGCGGACGAGACTATCGGCGAGACCACTGGCGAATTCTACAACGTCCACATGGACGAGATCGAACTCAAGGGCGTGACGAAGATTGCCAATTCAATGCTTCGCAAGGTTAGCGGGCTGGAAACATACCTCACCCGCTTAATTAGCGAAGGGGTGGGCTATGCTGAAGACTACGCCTACCTACGCGGCAGTGGCGTTGGGGAACCGCTAGGGGTGTACAACAGCGATGCGCTGGCGACCTACTCCGTCGGCACCTTCGCTATGGAAGACGTGGAGGGTATGGTTGGCAAGCTCGTACAGGGCAGCGGTGCCAACGCGGTATTTGTGTGCAACCAGCACCTGCGCGGGGATTTAGCGGGTTTGGTGACGTATGTACAGGGCATTGGGCAGTCGCTCGTCACGGGCACCCTCGCGGGGCTGCCCCTCATATTCAGCGACAAACTCCCTGCTACTTTGGCGACTGGCGGGCTGTTGCTTGCGGACTTCAGTAAGTACTTGGTGGGGCCGATGAACGCCATCGAGATAGTCTTCGACAACAACGCCTACTTTGGAACCAACAAGGCGGGCTTGAGGATTGTCTGCTACACGAACGGCACCCCCTGGATGAGGGGCAAGATTAAGACGGACGCGACCCCGAATTACGTGAGCGCGTTCATTGCAACCACGACATAGGAGTGTGACATGCAAAAGTTATATGAACGCTTAGGAATTGTGGCGCAGATTGACGGGGCGGGGTACTCAACGGGCGGGAAGATTACCGCGTCTACGGGTGGCGGGGCGACCGCAGGACACCACACGGCGATGGTCAACACCGCAGGGCAAGCGACCAGTAACGTCGTGGACATGAAAGACCACGACAAGGTGCTCTGGTGTGCCCAGACCGCGACGGGGGCGAGCGCAACCGCCACGTTGAAGGTTGAGGTCAGCACCTCGACGGATGCCAGCGACTTTGTGCAATTGACGGGGCGCATCGGCACCGCAACGGCTGCCAGTGCCAGCGCTTCGATGACGGCAAACCAACAGGCGCGCATCGAGGTCAGTGCCAGCGCCCTGCAGGACAACCACTACCGGTATATGCGGGCGTTGCTCACGGTCGTTAATAGCGCTAGCGTTGACGCGGGGCTTGTCGCGTCCGTCATCGCCATAGGCTCAAACCGCTTTGAGCCTGGCGATGACGATATGGACACCGTCGCAGACGTGCTGTTGGTGCAATAGTTTTCCCCCGTACTGGCGTGGCTTACGGGTCACGCCAGTGCCAAAGGAGCGAAGGATGACGGCTATTTTAGTGGTGATGCCCGTGTACGACCGTCTGGTGGATGAGAGCTTGCGGAGCGTCCTTACGCAAGTGCTGCCAGACGGCGTAGTGATGGATATTTTTATGCCCTATATGGGCTATGGGTGCGGGACAAAGGACAGCCGCTATACCATACGCGACAAGTACAACGAGGCACGGGACAAGTTCCTACAAGGCTCCTACGACTATATGTGGACGATGGAGAGCGATATGGTAGCCCCGCCTGACGCGCTGGAGGAACTCCTCAGTGTGGAGGCGGACGTTGCCTACGGGTTGTACGCTTTTCGTCGCCACCCCTTTGACTGGAATGCCTATATTGAGATGGACGAGGCGAATATGTTAGGCTTCCCTTTGTCTGGCATCCCTAAGCGGGCGCAGGCGGCACTGCAGGGCGGCGAGGTTTTGCGTACCGACGGCGTGGGCTTGGGCTGCACCCTCATCCACCGCAAGGTACTGGAGCGGGTGCCCTTCGCCATATACGAGGACAAGCAACACGGCGCGGGCACCGAAGCGGTACACTTTTCCCATTGCGATTGGTACTTCGCGCTGGACACCAAAGACAAGTTTGACTGCCGCGTGCATTGCGGCGTGGTCTTGGGGCACATCACAGACGCGCCTGCCCCAGCGACCATCTACCCCGTCGCGCAAGGGTTGCAGGGCAACCTGCAACGCCACGTCCCCTATGGCGACGTACTCAGGCACATAGACGACCAGAGCATAGCGGAGCGATACCGCGAGTGGTTGTGTACTCCCCACGATATGTTGGGGCACATGGAAACGCTCCGCACGGAATCGCGGGGCGTGGTCGTCGAGTTGGGGTGTCGCTATGGGGCAAGTACAACGGCGTTCCTGGCGGGCGAGGCGATAGAAGTCCACAGCGTTGACATGAAGACATGTCCCCACAGTCACAATGACACCCGATGGCACTTCCATAAACAGGAGAGCACTGATACGACGGGGCTGCCAGGTTGCGTGGATGTGCTCCTTGTGGACACCCTGCACACCTACGAACAGGTGAGGGACGAGCTACGGGTGTGGGTGCCGAGAATGAACGCTGGCGGGACTGTCCTCTTCCACGACACCGAACTACCCGACGTGCGGCGCGCTATTGAGGACTATTGCCCGCACCCCGTCGAGTTTCACGCCCATAGCTATGGTTTGGGCATTGCGAGGCTCCCCTGATGGCAAATAAACAGATAAACGATTATGCCGCCGTATCCACTCCCTCCCGAACCGCGCTGCTGTTGTCTCAGCCCGCGGCGGGGGGGATATACGAGGCGATGACACCAGAACAGATACTAGAAACGCTCCTGGCAACAGATCTGCCATCGCACACCCACGCGGTGGGGGACATCACAGGCACATTGCCTATTGCAAACGGCGGCACCAACGCCACAACGGCAGGAGATGCACTAACCAGTTTGGGCGCGGTGGCAACAACGGATAGCAGGCTATCGGATGCCAGGACACCCACAACCCACGCGGAGAGCCACGAGGACGGCGGCACGGACGAGCTTTCCCTTGACGCTTCGCAAGTGACCAGCGGGACGCTCCCTGTGGCGCGGGGCGGCACGGGGGCGACGACCCTCACGGGCTTTGTGCAGGGAACAGGGACGAGCGCACTGACGGCGGCGGCGTTGACGGCGAGCGACATCCCCAACTTGTCCGCTAGCAAGATTACCAGTGGGACGCTGCCTGTGGGGCGGGGCGGCACGGGGGCGACGACCTTGACTGGCATCGTTCGCGGCACCGGTACAAGTGCCCTCACGGCAAGAGCACTAGCATCTAGCGACTTGCCCGCAGGCACCTTGAAGCTAGATGCAGCGCTCTCTTCCACGCTCCAGACGGTGGAGGACAAGGCAGGGAATGAAAGCGCTTTGCAAATATCTACAACGGGAATCTGTTTGCTT
>DAOTTY010000372.1:0-3358 GCA_034437575.1 Anaerolineae bacterium
GACCCAACCCATGACCTCGCCGCGCAAAGACTACTTTGGCGACACCCTTACACCCGCAGAACGCAAACGCCGCCGTGAAGCACGCGAAGCCAAGCAAGCCCTCGAAAACAAGCGCCTGGGCCTGCTCATCTTCCAGCTAAGCTGGATATTGGCCTTTGTCGCGCTGATTGTGGTCAACTGGCAGCTTCGGTTTAGCTATACCACCTGGCCGCCCCCCGGCGTGCAAGCGATGGGTGTAGCGCTGCCCACCCTCGCAACGGGCTTGTTGCTGGCCGCTGCGCTATTGGCTCGCCGCGCTCGTAAAGCCGTGCAGGCCGCTGCGCTGGCCGCGTTCATCCGGCAGTGGGGCATCACGCTCGGTTTAATGGTTGTGTTTGTGGGCATCATGGTGTGGGAGTGGCTGCGCGTGGAAACCGGCACGCAGTACAGCAGCGTTTTCCGGCTGATGACGGGCTTTCATAGCCTGCACGCAGTGGCGGTTGGCATGTACATGGTCAGCATTTTGCTCAATGCCCGCGAAGCCCGCGCCGTGGATAGCGGTCAGCGTGAGGACGACGCGGCAGTGGTGCGTTATGGCAGCGACAACTTCTGGGCCGTCGAAGCCGCGTCCAAAATGCTGGACTTTGTGTTCATCGCGTGGCTGTTGTTCTATGTGGTGCTGTACTGGTGGCGCTCGTAGGGGGAGTATAGTGCGGGGTGCATCGGGTTACGCCAATGAACGGGGCCGTAGAGAATGACGGCAACTTGGCTTGCTCTCACGTATCATTTATACTTGTGCCATCTTTCACTTGTGAATGTGCAACGCAGCCGACTTTGACGGAATATTTGACTGTATTTGGGAAGGAATAGAGCGTTATGCGACCTGGAATTTCAAGGGGGGCGGTTGGGGCCGTCATCGGCTTTGCGGCGGGTGCGCTGGTCGTCACTCTGTTGCGCGTGGCCTTTGGCTTCACGCCGTACTGGAACCTGGGCCTGGTGCTGGTACTGGGGATTTTCAGCACAGCGGCGGGCACCATCTGGGGGATTGGCGGGTTTAACCCGCGCATGAGCGAACACCCCGACGACAGCATCCCCGAACCAACCCTGAACGATATGGCGGAAGAATCCGGCTGGCGCGGTGTGTTGAGTAACGTCACATGGCAGGTAAGCGCGGCGGTTACCCTGCTAACGTTCGCCATCATTGTGATTGCGCTCATCCCCGGCTTTGGCATCAACGTCACCCGCATCCCGGAAGCCAGCCCCAAGGGGTTTGGCACCTTTAACCTGCAACTGTTCGGTGAGGCGTTCCCCATCAACCAGGGGTTTGTGCTGCTGGGCTTTATTGCCATTACGATGCTGTCGCTGGCCGTGACGGGCGCTGTGCTTGGCGGTGTGTTTTACGCGCTTAGCCGGGGCGTGAAGAACGCCGAAGCGCAGCCCGTCCGTGAGCCGGGTGCGGCTTATGAGCAGGTGAACCCGCTGTTACGCAGCGCCGGGGACTTCGCCGGACGCCTGGCGGATCGCATCGCCCCACCGGAAGACAAAGACACCACGGTTGTTGTCGCTAAAGAGGAGCAGCCGTCATGACCGACACGCAGCATATGAGCATGGCCGCGGCAGACGCCGAACACAGCCACGACGATCACGGCCACTTCACGCCACAAGCGGCGCTGGAAAACGCCAAGTTCGCCATGTGGCTGTACATCGGCTCTGAAATCATGATCTTTACAGCGATGCTGGTGGCCTATCTGATTTTCCGCATTTACAACGTTGAGGCGATTGAACTGGCCCAATCGCACCTCAGCATCACCCTCGTGAGCGCCAATACCTTCTTACTGCTGGCCAGCAGTTGGGCGATGGTCATGGGCCTGCGCGAAGTGCAGCGCGGCAACAACCAGGGCCTTGTGCGCTGGTTGAGCGTTACGGTGGTGATGGGCGCGGTGTTCGTCGGCTTGCAGGTGGTGGAATACGTTGAACTGGCCCACAACGGCGTTGTGCTAACGGTGCCCAATGCGGAAGAAGTGACCGGGGTTGTTGAAAGCGGCACCCTCCCGGCGTGGCTTGACGAGGGCATTGAGGCGTTCGCCGCGTCCGATGTAACCGTCCGCAGTGGCACCGCCGCCGCCGCCGCCTTCACCGAGCTGACCTTTAACGAGCAGGCCACCACCGTCGCGCAAAGTTTGGGCCAGTTCGGGCAGCGCTTTTACACCCCCACCGCCTTTCACGGTGCCCATGTGATCGTCGGCGTGCTGTGGGGCCTGTGGATCATCAACAAAGCGCACCGCAAGCAGTTCACATCACAGCGCTACGCGGCGGTTGAGGTGTTCGGCCTGTACTGGCACTTTGTGGATGTGGTGTGGATTATTCTGTTCACGTTTATCTACCTGATTTAAGGAGGCGAGCATGGCAGCCAGAGAGACCACCCTACACGAGCAGGCCGTTGACGCGCTCCGGCAGGCAGAAGCGCAAATCGAAGCCCTGTTCAATGCCACCGAGATTAAGGCGGCAGAGGTTGTCGCTGATGGCGGCGGCAGCCCAGAAGCCATCGCCCAGGCCCGGCGTATGTTCCAGCAGGCGCAGGCCGAATCCCGCGAGATAGCCGAGCAGGCCATCGCCAAAATCAACGCGCTGATGGCCGCAGCAGGCGACCCGGCAGCGGCCAGGCACCTGACGGCCATCATGCACGGGGCCATCAACAACCCGCGCACGGGGGTACGCTTTAGCCAGCACGTTAACGAAGGGGTTCAGGGTGATGGGGTCACCACCAGTGAGGCGGCAGCACTCAACCTTGAAGCGGGCCTGAATGCGGTTATCCTGCCGTTTCTGGATCGCTTTGAGCGCGGCCTGGAACAATTAGATACCCCCCACGCGCACGACCACGCCCTCCACAGTGATACGGTTGACCTGTTCGGCACACAGGTAAAAGTCCCCGGCGGGCTGTACACAGTGGTGTTTGCGGTGCTGGCCGTCGTCACCGCGCTAGAGGTGCTGATTGCTGAGTCCGGGATGCCCAACAGCATCGCCTTCCCGCTGCTGGCGGCGCTGTCGCTGGGCAAAGCGGTGCTGGTGGTGCTGTACTACATGCACCTGCGCGAAGACAGCCGCATCTTTGTGTGGGCGTTCGGCCTGCCGCTAGGCATGGCTTCACTGATTATCCTGTTTTTGCTCATCGTAGACCCGGTGGCCTACGGCGGGTGATTGCCACATACCCGGCCTGCTGGCCGTCTGCTGTGCGCTTAACGCTTTTTGGGTGTATTTCAATATTTTGGTAACGACTCAGCTTGCCCCCCACCCCGACGCTAAAGCGCCACCCCTCCCCCACTATCGCCGCTACGCGGCGGGAGGGAGGGGTTTGTGCCGCCTTCGGCGGTGTTCCCCT
>DAOTTY010000373.1:0-1597 GCA_034437575.1 Anaerolineae bacterium
AGAATCTTACAGCGTTCGGACCCACGTTAATCCTCACGGAGGATTGAAACGGTCCAATATCGGGCCGAACCAGGAAGTTGCAGAGTTCGGACCCACGTTAATCCTCACGGAGGATTGAAACACCCCCCTATTAGTAGCTAGGGGGGTTCGTTGGCTGGTTCGGACCCACGTTAATCCTCACGGAGGATTGAAACGTAATCTCTCCTGGCAGAGTTGCTTGTTGTCTTCCAGTTCGGACCCACGTTAATCCTCACGGAGGATTGAAACCCAGAACATGGGATGCATAGATATAATCCACAGAATGTTCGGACCCACGTTAATCCTCACGGAGGATTGAAACTTCCCTGAGAACGAGAGCAACGCCGCCTTGCTCAACGGTTCGGACCCACGTTAATCCTCACGGAGGATTGAAACCCGTTCAGCGGCCCGTTCGGTTCGCGGATTGCGACGTTCGGACCCACGTTAATCCTCACGGAGGATTGAAACGCCGCTCTCGATGATTATCTTGCATATCTCCATCTTCGTTCGGACCCACGTTAATCCTCACGGAGGATTGAAACGATTTGGATGATGAAATAAGGGAAAACGATTGGGGAGTTCGGACCCACGTTAATCCTCACGGAGGATTGAAACGTTGACGCTGCTACTCTGGCAGAAGAGGTGTTGCGGCGTTCGGACCCACGTTAATCCTCACGGAGGATTGAAACATCTGGGGATGTCCTTGAGACATATGATTTCTGTGGAGTTCGGACCCACGTTAATCCTCACGGAGGATTGAAACGTTCTGATGCATCGGGTTGATCAACAGGGTGGACCACGTTCGGACCCACGTTAATCCTCACGGAGGATTGAAACTTCGTATCCATCTTGTACCTCCTCGCCCGTCATTTGGTTCGGACCCACGTTAATCCTCACGGAGGATTGAAACCTTTCATTGCCGTTGATCTATATGCCTCGACAATGTTCGGACCCACGTTAATCCTCACGGAGGATTGAAACTCGAGCACAATTCCACTGTGATTGTCGGTTTCTCGTCGTTCGGACCCACGTTAATCCTCACGGAGGATTGAAACACCATCAGGAACGGCGTGCGCCCTGCCAGTGCCTTGTTCGGACCCACGTTAATCCTCACGGAGGATTGAAACCCGCCCCTATAATGGCAGTGGGGAGGGAAGGGAACGTTCGGACCCACGTTAATCCTCACGGAGGATTGAAACATGCGCGATTGCAAAGCCCCCCGCGCATCACCCCTTGTTCGGACCCACGTTAATCCTCACGGAGGATTGAAACAATGGAAACAGACAAGACAACTGAGGCTATGGAGGAGTTCGGACCCACGTTAATCCTCACGGAGGATTGAAACTCCAATGTAGAGCAGGAACGCTATATCTGTCCAAACTGTTCGGACCCACGTTAATCCTCACGGAGGATTGAAACCCTCCAGGCTCGTCAAGGTCGGGGAGAATCGTATCAAGTTCGGACCCACGTTAATCCTCACGGAGGATTGAAACGCATGACCGCCATGCCCCCCCACGAGGCAACGAGGTGGGTTCGGACCCACGTTAATCCTCACGGAGGATTGAAACGACAACATGGG
>DAOTTY010000374.1:0-2133 GCA_034437575.1 Anaerolineae bacterium
GCGGCAATCGTGGAGGAAAGACGCCCGGCCACATTGAGCAGGCTGCGTGCAACGACGTTGTTGCTAACGAGTACCGTCTTGTGCAGGTTTTCGGGCTGTTTGCGGGCGATAGATGTAAGGTGGGTCATCAGCTTGGATGGAATCCGCAGCGGGGTGGGCAGTTCCACAATCACATCCACGCGGCAATCTACAGAGCGCTCCATCGCCAACGCCTTGTCCAACGCAGGGTAAACCGTTTCCCAACTCCAGTCGGGGGCAACATCATAATGAATGATGGTCTGGGCATCATCTAGCCACGTTACAGTTACAGTCATGGGGATACCTCTAATATAGGCATATAAAATGCCGCTCACGTATGCCCCTTAATGTAATGTAATTTAACGCGCAAATCAAGCGGCTCTTTGGCAGTGAGGTACGCTCACAAAATAGCCTGGATGCCCCATTTTCCCCCTGCCCTTTCTCCCACGTATCGTAACTGCTCAGGCACCGGGTGTATGTGGGCATAACGCACTCGCCCTCACCCCCCTCTCCCGACCGCCGCTGCGCGGCTAGGCAAGGGGGGAGGCCACCGGGGGCCGCTGTTTGAGCCAATCTCCCCGTTCGGGCGAGGGCTGGGTCGTTACCCAACCCCCACAACGACTAACAATCGCCTGGGTCGAGCGTGTATTCCAGCGCCTCGGCCCGGCTGGCGTTGTCATCTTCATTGTTCTCGCTGATCTGGCTGTTACTGTCCAGAACGACTTGAATGCGATGGGTGGTGCCAAAATTGGTATCGACTGTCAGGAAGATGTTATCAACCGTCGTGGTTTCACCCGCACCTAACTGCGGGATGGGGGCTGTTACTTCCGTGACTGTGCCGCTGTCTACATGAATATCGCGGATTTGCATGGCGGCGTTGCTCTCCATACCGCTAGAGCCGTCGTTGCGGACGCTCACGCGAATGGTCATTGTTTCGCCGCAGTCCGGCGGGTAGGGGTCCACCGAAACTGAGCCGTCAAACACCAGGTTCACGTTCGACGGGACAGGTGTAGCCGTCGCCGGGACAGGTGTGAGCGTGGGCGGGACGGGCGTCGGTGTGGGTGGGCCGCTCTCCACGGGGATGTTATCGGCATTTTCCACACTGACCAACTCCCCAAAAATCCAGCCCTCAGCGTTGTAATACTGAATCTTGTACCAGCTACCATCCTCGTTGACGGCCAGCAGGTCCTGTTCACTGTTGGGGGCCAGCGGTCCTAGCAGCCCGAACTGGGTGGACGGCCCCGTGCGGACGTTAGCGCCCACCAGCACAGTTGCTTTGGGGCTGGTATCCGGGGTGGCGGTGGGTTCCGGTTCGTCGGTCGGTTCCGGGGTGGCGGTGGGTTCCGGTTCGTCGGTCGGTTCCGGTTCGCTCTGCTCGGCCTCGGCGTCTTCGGGCGCATCCGGGATGACAGCTTCTTCGACAGGCTGTTCGGCATCAGTGCTGACGCTTTCTTCGGCCTGCTCTTCACTGGCCGCCAACACCTGAGCCGCGTCAATAGTGGCCTGGGCTGCCGGGTCGGTACTGCGAACTTCGATTGTGTGCGTGGGTGAGCGCACCGCGTCCCCATTGTTGCGGACGAGCGTCAAACTGACCTCATGCAGACCGGGGTCTGCGGCAATCCAGCTTTGCGCGAACGGGAACACCGGGGCACCTGTGGGGTTGGGCGTATTGACGGTTTGCACAATTTCATCGTCAACGCGAACCTCAATGCGGGCCACATCATCGCCGGTGTTTTCGATACGGGCCAGGATATTCACCGGTACCGTTTCAAAATACACTGAACCGTCCAGCGGGGCCGCCAGCACAATCTGCGGGCCGCGTGCGTCGGCCACAACCGGGTTCTCATCCGGCACAGACGCATCCTGTGCGTCGTCTGGCACGGTGGGGGGGTCACCGCCGCCGCCTGGTAAAGAGACGCCATCAGGGAGCGTGAGCGAACACGCCAAAGTCGCCAGCAGCACCGCTGCTAGCCCGAACACACGCCTGTGCGCATGGAGATTTGCCAGTTTCATAATCGCAACGCTTTCGTAGCCGCTAGCCGTGCAAAGATGGCCCAAATCCTAGCGCAAATCAGCAGCGCTGCAAAGGCAATGCTTACCCAACGACAGGTACCC
>DAOTTY010000375.1:0-40419 GCA_034437575.1 Anaerolineae bacterium
GCCGTGACTTCCTCGGTAGCGGCTTCGGTGGCTTCCTCAGTCGCTTCTGCCGTGACAACCGCTTCTGCCGTCATCTCCTCGGTAGCGGCTTCTGCCGTCATCTCCTCGGTAGCGGCTTCTGCCGTGACGACCCCATCAGCCACGACCACCTCTGTTGCACCCTCTGGCGCAGCAGGGCCAGCCCCATCGGTTTGCGCCCCCGTCAGCGTAGCGATGACCGTCGCCGTTGCATCAAACTGCGCCTGAGCGGTTTGCGTTTGCTCAACCTCGCTGAACGGGTTAGGCGTTGCCGTTGCCGTCGGCGTCGGCGTCGGTGCCGGGACGTAAGGCGGCTGCTCAATGTAGTTGAGCACATTACCCAGCACGGTAGTCGGCACCAGATAGACGATTTCGTCGTCGCCGCCCAACTGAACGTAGTAGCGGTTACCGCTGGGGTTCTGGTCACCAATCAGGATGCGTGTTTCGTCCTCGCTGGTAGCCAGCACAATCTCGTTAACGGGTTCTTCCAGGCCGAAGTCGGCCAGGTCGGCATCTACATCGCTGATGTTGAAACTATCGCTGTAGGTGATCCCTAGAATATTCGCAATGGTGCCCGTCACCGTCACCTGATCGACGCCCCGGTCAGTGGCGAAGGTGGCTTCGGTAATCTGCCAGAAGTTGTCCGCGTCACGCCGGATGACCGTCTGCGCTGGCCCCTCTGGAACAGGGGTGGGTTGCGGCGGTGCAGCTTCTGCGGGGGTGGGCGACGGCGGCGCAGTGGGTTCCTCAGTCGCGTCCGGGTCGGGCGACTGCGGCAGTTCCCGTATCTCAAACCGGGCAATCGCTGCCTCGTCGATTTCGGGCAGCAGCGGGCCACTTTCGCCAGCGGTGGCGGGGGTTGGCTCAGCGTCGGTGCCGCCGCGCTGGCTGCCCACCACAATGAGAATAATCATGACAATCACTAAGCCGCCCAATAGGGCGAGGTTGCGCGGGTTCAAGCGCATGGGGTTCCTCCTTGTTGATGTAGATGATGTAAAGACAAACCGCAGTGCATCTATTTTACGAGGTCAGACGCGCTGAAGCGCTTCCTTACAGGGTCATCAAACAGATTGCGCCATGCAGGGAAGGTCTTCTGGCCGTCCGCCTCGGTTCGGATGGCTTAACTGAACACACGTCGGCCTATTCGCGGCGCAGCACCCACACCACCACGCCAATCCCCAAAATGCCAAACGGCAGGAAGAACAGGCTAATGGCGTTAATCAGGTTAAGCTGCCGCCCCGTTGCAAAAACGGGTTCGTCTGCTGCTGTCACTTCCAGTTCGGTCACCTGGGCAATTTCACCCACAAACTCATCAAACCGCGTTGCCCACACCAATGACGTGAGCGCCACCTGAACATTCGCAGCCTGCTGGATGGCCACAAACTGATTCGTCGGGATCGTACTGCTGCCCATCAGCACAACCCGTGAGCCGGTGTTGCTATTTTCGGCAGCGGCAACAACCGTCAGCGGGCCGCTGGGGTCGTCATCCTCACGCTGGATATTCTCCGCCAGCAATTCATCAATCGTCTTGGCGTAGGCATCACTGCTGGTTTGGGCCAGGTCAAACGTCTGCGCACCCTCCGGCAGCGTTTCGCTAATGCTGATGCTGCGCGAGAACGGTGCCACGATAATCGACTGCTGCGGAATGCCAGACGTAATCAGGTTGGTGCGCGAAAAGTCTGCCAGGAAGATCGTCTCTGCCGTTTGAATAGACTGGCGCGGGTCCAGGATGATGTTGCTCTCAAAGCGCAGGCCGTAGTTGGCTTCAAGGTAGTCATTCAACACGCCAGAAGACGCCAACGCTTGTTCTTCCAGGTCTGGCGAGGCAAACACCACCAGATTACCACCGTTATCCAGGTAATCCGTGATAAAGTTGCTTTCAATCTGGCTGAGTTCCTGCGAGCCACCCATGATGACCAGCACTTCGCCGTCTACACCGGCACTACCAATTTCGAGGTCGGTTTCCTCAGCAATAAAATCAACCAGCGCCGCCTCCTGGATTTCCCAGTTAAAGCGGGTTTCCAGCACCTCCACAAAATCAGACGCCCCCTCCGGCTGTGTGTTCGTAATGGAAAGCCCTTCCTCCACACTGATAAAGTAAGCGCGGAAGTCACCACTGGCGCTCACGCCCAAAATCGCATTGGTGATGTTGGTTTGCTCAAAGCCAAAATTGGTATTGATGACCTCTGCCGCTTCGGGGTCGGCAACCTCCGGGTTGCGGACGACGAGGCTGCCCGGTTGGGCACCATACTGGTTCGCAATCGCCGGTGAGCGGTTCGGGTTGATGACCGTATACACAATTTTACCGTCACTGGCACTCTGGTAGTCTTCCAGCAGCGTTTCTACCTGTTCGCGGTTGGTGGCCGCAGCCGCATCAAAAAACGCCAGGATTTCCACAGTGGGCAGGGTCGGGTCGGCTGCATAAACCTCAATCGCGCTCCGGTTGGTGTCATCCAGCGAGAACTGGCTGGTTTGCGTCAGGTCACGGGTGAGGTCGAGCGTAGCCACAAACCAGTACACCGTCATCAGCACAGCCAAAAAGATAACCGTCACCAGCACGCTCGTCCCGCCAAAGCGCAGCGTGCGCCCGCGCAGGGCGTCCACCACCTGCTGCGGGGCCAGCACCACCACCAACACCAGCGACAGCAGCATAATCGCCAGCGCTGCCCAGCCAATCACCCCGAACTGGCCTGTGACCAGCGCTGTGCTGATGGCGACCAGCAGCGCCACACCGGCCACCGCCAGCAGCGCCACCGGCGGGATAACCGGTGCTTCGGGCGCTTCATTATTGATCGGCGCTTCGACCATGTCTGTTTGTTGTACGTCTTGTTCCGTCATCGGTGATTAGCCCCTCCAGCGGCGGGTTTCAATAACACGAGTGGTGATGAACAACGCCGCGATAATCATCAACAGGTAGTAGGCGATGTCCTGGGCACGAATGAGGCCGTTAAGCAGGCCCGTGTTGTAGTGGACGTTGATGCCAATCTCTCGGAAGAACGTGCCAAACAGGTTCAACACCTGATTGGTGCCCGTGGTGTTAAGGTTATCAATGTAGATGGCGAAGGCATCGGCCAAATACAGCACCAAAATCGTGGCAGCGCCGAGGAAGGCGGCCACGATCTGGTCTTCGGTGATGGCACTCCAGATCAGGCACACGGCCAGCGCCGTGCCGCCGTACAGCCACGCCCCCAACAACTGCGTGAACATCACGCCGTAGTCCAGGTTGCCAACCTGCTCCAGCAGCAAGATTTGCACCAGCGACAAAACGCCCAGCAGCAGTGTGTAGTACGTCCACACCGCCAGGTACTTGCCAATGATAAAAGCACTTTCGCTCATGGGCAGCGTCATCAGCACTTCTAGCGTGCCCTCGCGGTTTTCTTCCGCCAGCAGGCGCATCGTCAACAGCGGCCCAACAAGGAACATCAAAAACGTGAGCAGGTTGGTCACGTTAAACAGCACCGAGGCCGGAATCTGCCCGCCCTGCTGGAACTGCCCGCCGCCCCCGGCGTTGATCTGAACTGCCTGAATCACGTTGGCCACGAACAACAGCCCGATAAACCCATACACCGCAAACGCGATGGCGTAGGCAATGGGCGACCGGAAGTAAAGCGCCAGTTCACGTTTGTAAACAGCCCAAATCGCTCTCATGATGCGTCACTCTCCTTATCGGCGGCGTCTGCGCTTTCGGCAGCGGGTGCCTGGGACTCAGCCAGTTGATGGCCAGCAGCTTCCGTGACGGTAACCGCCTCGTCTTCCTGGGCGGCCTGCTGCTGGCGCGTCACTTCCAGGAAAATTTCTTCGAGGTCGGCGGCCAGGGCGCGGAGTTCCATCAAGTCCCAGCCATTTTCAATCACCACACGGGCGATTTCCGGGCGCGGGTCCAGGTTCGGGGTCGCGGGGGTAACCACAAGCGCTTCATTTTGAATGGTGGCCCTGCTAATCTCGGCCATCTTCTCTAAGGTGATCCGGGCAGTTTCCAGGTTGCTGCCATCGTCTTCCAGGCGAACCAGAATGCGCCCGCCCGTTTCCAGGTTAGTCCGCAGCGCACTTGGGGCACCTTCTGCAACAATCTCACCCCGGTTGATAATCACCACTTTGTCGCACACCTGCTCCGCCTCACTCAAGATGTGAGTGCTAAACATCACTGTGTGATCCTGGCCCAGTTCGCGCACCAGGTCGCGCAGTTCTTCGACCTGAATCGGGTCCAGGCCAATGGTCGGCTCGTCCAGGATAATCACATCCGGGTCGTGCAGCAGTGCAGAGGCTAACCCCACCCGCTGCTTCATCCCTTTAGACAGGTTGCGGATGCGGCTTGTGGCGCGGCTGAGCAGGCCCACGCGGTCCAGCGCCTCGTCAGCGCGTTTGCCCACATTATGCACACCGCGAATCTCCCCAATATAACGCAGATAGCCACGAGCGCTCATGTCGCGGTAAAGCGGCACGCTTTCTGGCAAATAGCCCACACGCTTACGAACAGCCATACTGTCTTCAAAAACGTTGTGCCCCGCTACCGTCGCCTGCCCGGCTGTGGGCGGCAGGTAGCCCGTCAAAATTCGCATGGTGGTGGTCTTCCCAGCGCCGTTTGGCCCCAAAAAGCCCGTCACCTGGCCGGGTTCTGCGGTGAAGGTGATACCGTTGACGGCCCTAAACGAGCCGTACTCCTTCACCAAATTTTCAACTTGGATCATAAACTATCGTCCCCTATGGTTAGGTATACTACGGGAATGAAATAAACTCCCCGCCGATTGAAAACGTTAGGTACGGAGCGGGATTTTACCACAGGGCAAGTTTCACCGTAGGGGGGATGCGGGGCGGGTTTTAACCGTAGGGTGAGCGGGGCCATTACTGACGGCAGTCATCGGTGCACCCCGCTGCCCTGCCAGAGCAGCCCTTTTACACATTTTTACAAGTTACGTGCGCCACTGCTCACCAACTCCCATACAATGGCGTGAAGGCTAGCAACCCCTGGCCCAAAATTAATGACTGTTTGCACTCGCAAAAGGGAGATGGCCACAATGCGAGAAGAACCGATCCACTTTTACAGCGACGGGTACAAACTCGTCGGCACCCTCTACTTCCCTGATAACTTGCAAGAAGGCGAGCAGCGCCCCGCCGTAGTTGCTTGTTCAGGCTACCTGGGCCTCAACGAAATCTATCCGCGCCTGTTTGCCAGCTACCTCACACAGGCAGGCTACATCACCCTGGGCTTCGACTACCGGGGCAATGGCAAAAGCGAAGGCAAACACGGGCGCATCCTGATCGAAGAACAGCTTGAGGACATCAAAAACAGCCTCACGTTCATCCGTGCCCAGCCCAACGTGAACGCCAACAGCGTCGCGCTCATTGGCTGGGGCATGGGCGCGGGTGAGTGCATCCAGGTGACGGCTGGGGATGACCGCGTGTGTGCCGTTGCTGCGCTTAACGGCTTTTACAATGGGCGGGCCTTTTTGCAGGCACGCCACAGTGAAGAGGCGCTGGCGGCGCTGTATGCCAAGATGGAACACGACCGTATGAACCGGGTGCTGCACGGCAGCAGCGACACGTTCAACGACCCGTTTGAAGTCTATCCGCTAGACCCGGACACCGAAGACGAGGTGAATCAGAACCTGGCCCCCGTGCCAGACTTCGGCCCGCAAACATCGTTCAAGCTGCTAGAAAGCCTGATCGGGTTCAATGCGGAAAAGGTGGTCGATGACATCACCCCGCGCCCGATCTTCATCGCACACGGCGAACTCAACCGCCTGCACCCCTTTGAGGACGCTTACGCGCTCTACCGCCGCGCCCGCAACCCCGTCAAGCTGTATCGCATCCAGGGCAAGCACAACGACTTCATGCGCCAGGGTAACCCGGAGTTTGAAAAGCTGATGACCACCCTCACCGACTGGCTGGTTAGCCACACCGGGCAGCCAGCATAACCCCATGACACGCGAAGACGCCAAGCCTCCACCCCGGCAGCCCCCAGCCTGGTTTGCGGGTGCCGTGGACATCCACGTTCACACCGCGCCGAGTTTATTTCCACGTTTACTCAACGACAGCGACCTCACCCAGCTTGCCGCCGCCTATGGCATGGCCGCAGTGGTGTTAAAATCGCACGCTGGCGACACATCAGGCCGCGCCGCGATTGCTGACGCCCAGGTGCCAGCCCTGCGCGTATTCGGCGGCGTGGTCCTCAATCGCTTTGTGGGTGGGGTGAACCCTCATGCTGTAGAAGCCTCGCTCACGATGGGCGGGCGCTTTGTATGGTTCCCCACGATGCACGCCCTCAGCCACATCGCGCACTACGGCGGCGCGGGCTACACCGAACAGGCCGGGGATAGCCAGCCGCAGCCCGTTGAGCCGGTGCGCGTGCTGGACGCCGCCGGAACACTGCTGCCCGCCGTGCATGACGTACTGGACGTAGTCGCCGCGCATCCGGGGACGGTGCTGGTCAACGGGCACCTGAACGCAGATGAAACCCTGGCGGTGTTCACGGCGGCCCGTGAGCGCGGGCTTGAGCGGTTGGTGGTCAGTCACCCGAATTTGCACCTGACAAACTTCAACACAGATTTACAGGCACAGTTTGCCAACCTCGGCGCAATCATCGAACACTGCTACCTGCCCCACACTGATGCGTGGGGCGGGGTCGCATTCGAGAAAACAGCGGCAGACATCCGGGCGGTGGGGGCGGCGCGGTGTGTGCTGTCTACCGATTTGGGGCAGGCGAATCAGGTTGCTGCACCGCAGGGCCTGCTGCACTTCGGGGAAGCACTGCTGGCAGCGGGCCTATCGGTGAATGAAGTACAGCGGATGATGGTGACGAACCCGGCGGGGTTGGTGGGGGGGTAGGCCGGGCCGGTCATTCCTGGTGGACGCGCCGTTGCGCGTCCCTACGATTTCTACATTTATCCCATTGCCTGCCACTGGCCCTAATTCGTCTGTGGCAAAATTAAATATGTGGCCGCAAACAGCAGCAGCAGCCCAACCACGCGCCGCCACGACAGCGGAATCGGGTCACTGCCCGCCAGCCCGTAGCCATCGACCACCAGCGCGATAAGCGTTTGCCCACCGATGAGCGCCAACTGGCCCGCCACCAGCCCGGTGCGCGGGAACGACACGGCAATTGCGGGCAACGTGAGCATCCCCATCAGCCCGGCTGTGAGGAAGACCCAACTGAGGCGGGTGATGTTCGCGGGCAGCGGTGGGCCATCGCCGCGCAAGGCCAGCAGCCCCAACATCACCGCCCCTACAACTGTCCCGCCCACATGGATAAAAAACGCCGTCCGCACTGGCCCGACGACCGACCCGAACGCATTAATCAGCGAGGACTGCATGGCAATGGCCACTCCACCGCTGACGGCAATCAGCAGGGCAACAAACACAGGCGTACTGGTAGACATGGCGCGGCCTTTCACAGGGCATGGTTAGCGGATTTCGAGCGTTCGCAGGTGGTTGACGATATGCCAGCGGTCTTCATCGCTGAGCAGATTAGCGCACGCAGGCAGCGAACGCCACCCCTCAACCGTGAACGTGAACAGTTCCTCATCACGGGTGCGCGGCAGCCGCTCTACCAGCGCGGCCAGCAGGCGCTCGTCGTCCCACGCGCAGGCAGCGGCGTAAAGCTGTGCCCCCGCCCGCACCGACAATTCATCTGGCAGCACGGGGTTAATTCGCTGCGGCGGCGGGTTCGATAGCAGCGCGGTTTGCTGCTGCACAGCCCCCAAATACGCAAACGCCCCCCACGAAACCAGCCCCGTCACCCCCACGCTCAGCAGCACAATCGTCACGGTGAGCGTGTTGAAGTTCATCACGCTCACAAACGCACGGTAGGCAGGCGTCAGCACCCAGCCCAGCGCGACCAGTACCGCCGCCAGCGCCGCCCAGTGCTGCCACCCCGGGGCCACCGATTCGATCACGGTGGCATCGTTGGTAATCTCCCAGGGGTAGGCGTAGCGCGTGAAGCTGCCGTCGCTGTGGTGAACGTCCACCAGCGACAGCCACACGCCTTCCTCGTCCAGCTCGTCGCCTGCGGCCACATACAGCCCCGCCTCGACGGGTTCCGCCTCGTGCCACACCCCGCGCCTGTCCGCAGAGGGGCGCACAAGCTGCACATAGACGGCCTGTGCGGGCGCGTCCGCATCCAGCAGGCGCACATCATACGTGTTTACGCCCAGGCCACCCGGCGAGAGCGTCATCTGTGCAGTGAGGTCGTTCACAGTTTGGGCGGCGGTAGGGGTAGGCACATCACTGTTGACGAAATCCGGGGTAGGCGGCGGCGTGGCACTCACACGCCCGGCAGCGATCAACACCGCAAACGCCGCGACCACTTCCAGCGGCAGCGTAACGCGCCACCCGCCTACGCGCTCCACCAGCCGTGAGGCACGGGCGTAACGCTCTGGGTTTAACGCCACATGATGCACCGCGCCCACCAGCAGCAGCCCGCCCACCAGCAGCAGCTTGTAAATCAGGGATACCGCGTAACTCGTCCCCACATCTGACGGGGTGAACAGCCAGTTGAGCGAGTTATATACCCCTGTCGTGAGCGTCACCACCGCAGCGCCCAGCGCCACCCGCGAAAAGCGCCGCATCACGGCCAGCAGCGCCAGCCGCCGCTGTTCGCCTTCATACGGGCGCAGCGCGGCGGGCAGTACCAGCACCAGCGCGGCCAGCCCCCCAGTCCACACGGCGACGGCAGTCATGTGCAGCCAGTGGATAAACATCGCCGTCCAGGGCATCACCAAAGACCCCGCCGCATGGCTGCTCACCGCGAACGAGCCGACCACCAGCGCTGTGCCCCACATCAGCGTGCGCCAAAACGGGGCCACTGTGCGCGGCTTGTCCTTGCGCCACACCACCGTGAGCGCCATCAACGCTGCCAGCACCAGCAGCAGCAGCATCCGCACATTCCACACCTCCCCAAAACGCGAGCCGATGCGGGCCGTGTTCCACAGGTTGCTGTGAAGCACACGGCCCAGCGGCGCATCGAACAGCACCATTGCGTTTTGCAGCAGCGCCAACACGTTCCCGGCGATGGCCACAGCAAGCGCAGCCCCCGCTATCCATGTGAGTTGGGTCATCACACGCGGCGGCAAAAACCCGGCGATGTGCTTTGGGTTACCCCAGGCTGGCAGCAGCACTTGATCGTACAGCACGAACACACCAAACAGCAGCGTCGTTGCCGCAAGTACCACGCCGCGCCACACCACTTCCAACGGCACGGCGGCGTCACTGGCCGCGTCACCCTCGATGCCCGCCACAGCATCCCCCACGAAAAACACCCGTGTTTCAGCCACAACGTGCCCGTCACTGGCAAACGCCGGGCGCAGTGCCACCACATACGCGCCGTCGGGCAGGTTAGCGGGTGGGCGCAGCACCATCAGCGAGTTGTCTTCGTCATCTACGCCGCCCGATGCAATGACCGCCCCTGTTGCGTCCAGCAGGTCAACGCGGCTGAACGCCGGTTCCAGGTCTTCGCTGAACCAGTACTGCACGCGGGTGGGGGCGCGTTCCAACACGGCGCGGTCTTCTGGGATGGAGCGCACAATGTAGCCGTGCGCCTGGGCAGGCCGCGCAGGCAGCAGGACGAGCGCCGCCAGCAGCAGCGCCAGGGCAAATTTAGTCCAGGGTGAAGTGGTCAGGGGATGGGTCGTCATAGTCACGGGGGGTGGTTTCTACGGGAATGTCACCGCCAGGGCGTTGGTCGTCATCATAGTCGCTCATGCGCGTTTGGAACCAGCTAATGCCCATCATCACGATGAAGATGGACGCCACGCCGAGGAAGATCAGTTCGTCGTAAGGGCCGAGCGCACCGTGTGCCAGGTAGTACATGGGTGAGTTTCGCTTTCATTTCATCTGGAGCGCATTCTACCAGATGCGGCAGCGTGTGTGGGATTTTTCACAAGGGGGTTAATGGGCTTCTGATGGTTGGGGGAATCAAAAAGGGGCACACCCCGTAGAATGTGCCCCTCTGAATGTCGTTGCTAACGGAGTTTTCCGCTTAGCCCTCGATGACCTTGACGCCGCTGGCCTGAAGGCCCTTCTTGCCCTGGGTGATCTCGAATTCCACCTTAGCACCGTCTTCAAGGGAACGGTAGCCGCCGCCCTGAATTTCGGAGTAATGGACGAATACATCGTCGCCGCCTTCTTGAGCGATGAAACCAAAGCCCTTTTCAGCGTTGAACCACTTAACCACACCCATCGTACGTTCTGCCATTGTTAATTCACTCCTGAATCATTGGGGTTTTGCCATAACCTAGTTGTACACACATATCCCGTTGAATCAGGATGCTTCTGCGGTACCCTTGGAAAATTCAGCTTGAGCACCGCACCTACCAACCGCGCAAGTGAGGGTTGTTCTATGCAGCAAACTCTCGTGTTCTTCCTTCTACAAGGTTTTGGGTGCCTAACCACAGCACCAATGTGGTGAAACAAAAGCGTTTCAAATCTGCCACATCGCCATGAAAATACTAGCACAATCTGAGGGGAGTGGTAGGGTCAGATTTGAAAGTTGTCATGATTGGGGTGGAATACCTGTTGCAATGCGGCGTAAAACGTACCGCAATCGCCAAAGTGTTGATGAAATGTTGTGCCCCCGGTAGGACTCGAACCTACGCTCACGGTTTAGGAAACCGATGCTCTATCCCCTGAGCTACGGGGGCGCACTTTAATCATAGGGGGGGGGCTGCCAGATGGCAAGGTGCATCAGATGACTGGGCGCATTTCACTTCAGGGCGGTTTTTGCCCTCAGCCTGAATCCTTCTCCCGCGATGGCGCGAAGCTGGTTTTGCACCCCCATCACTGTGTTCATCGGGGCGGTACCGCAGCGGGCATGTAGATCATTTCACAGTCTTCTGGTAACGACTCAGCTTGCCCCCCACCACCCCGGCGCTAAAGCGCCACCCTTCCCCACTATCGCCGCTACGCGGCGGGAGGGAGTTGTGCCGCCTTCGGCGGTGTTCCCCTTCCCTCATTTTGGGGGTAAGGGGCCAGGGGAATTCAGCCGAGTACCTGAGTCGTTGATCATGAGCTAGCGCCCACCAAAGGGGATGAAAAGGGTAGTCTATTTTCGAGAGAGTTACGTCTTCTGTGTAATATGGCTTCCACGATACCCCTACCACTGCACCAGCAGCGCCTCCACTGTCAGGCCCGGCCCGAACGCCATCAGCATCCCGTACTCACCCGGCTGCGGGGCCTTATCCCGGCAGATGCGGTCCAGCACAAATAAAATCGTCGCGGAGGACATATTGCCGTTTTCGGCCAACACGCTATGACTCACATCCACCTGCTCATCACGCAGGCCCAACTGCGCTTGGATGTAGTCCACGATTTTTGTGCTGCCCGGATGGATGCCCCAGTGCTGCACGTCACCGCGCACCAGCCCGTGATCGGCCAGGAAGCCGTCTACGAAGCCCTGTACATGCGTGGCCAATATATCTGGCACATAACTGGAGAGGTACATCACAAAGCCGGTGTCCGTCAGTTCAAAGGACATATGCTCAAACGTGGTGTAATCACTGTGGACGCGGCTGTCCACGATGTAAGGCAGCCCCGGTGCCGCCTCAGCACCCAGCAAAACCATACCCGCACCATCAGCAAACAGCCCGGTGCTGATGACGTTCTCCGTCGTCTGGTTATGCTGCACATGCAGCGAACACAGCTCCACGCTAAGGACGAGGGCGCGTTCATCAGGGCGAGCAGTTATCGCATCATGGGCGCGGCGCAGCGCCGGGAACGACCCATAACACCCCATCCCCAGGATGCACGTCCGGCGCAGGTGATGCGGCATCCCCAGCCGCCCCGCCAGGTGCAAATCCAGCCCAGGGATACTGATGCCCGTACACGACACCACATAGAACTCGCTCACATCGGCTGGGGCCGCACCCGCCAACGCGAGGCCGTCGCCAATGGCCCGCTCCCCTAGCTTGATGGCCTCTTCCATGTACGCCTGATTGCGCTCAGCGGTGGTGCGTTCCTGGCTGAGCCATGACGGCGGCTTGGCCACATGCCGCTGCCGCACGCCTGTCCGCTCAAAGATCATCGTCATGGCGCGGCGGCGGCGCTCGCTGTCAGTGACCACCCGCGTAAACTGGTCGGCGGTTTCGGCTTGCGTCAGGCAGATGTCAGGTACATCAGTGTGCAGGGCTTGGATACCAGTACGTGTGAGGGTCATGTGTGTTTGAAGTCTCTCGTTTTGTAAATGAAATAGTCCCCGACAACGGGGAAGGCATTCGCCGCCCGCAGCCCTGCGCCCATCAGCTTTGGCCGGAACATAAGCGGCTGCAAAAAGCGCCCGGCCCGCATCCGGGTGACGAAGTGCTGCTGCCATGCAGCGGGATAGTCCGTCAGCAGGTCGTTGGGGGTCAGGTCACCGCAAAGGTAGCGGTGGAAGTGGTCGGCGGCCATCTGCCCGCCCTGAAGGGCCATGCCCATGCCGTCCCCGGCCAGCGGCGCGATGACCCCCGCCGCGTCCCCGGTCATCAGCACCTCATTTTCGACCAGGGCTTTGTCTACAAACGGCACCTGCGACACACTCAGCCAGCGGTCAAACTGCGGCGTGGCCTGTTCCAGCCACACCCCCAGCGTGCGATTTTGCCCGGCCATCCAGCCCACAAACGCCGGGATGCTCCCCGCCTGCTGAAACACATCGGCTCGCACCAGCAGCGCGGCGTTCACCGTGCCGTCTTCCACTTCCGCAAGGCCGCAGTACCCGCCCCTGAACGTGTGCAGTTCCACCGCTGCGCCTGTGCGCGGCCCGCGAAAGTGCATCTTGAGGCCGACATACGGCTGGCGCACCTTGAGGAAAGCACGGTCAAACTTTTTATCCAGGTCAGTGCGCTTGCCATACGCGGTGATCACCCCCCGCGCCTGAATCGGATCACTGCCGCGCACACTGAGCGTGAACCCATCTGCGAGACTGCCACTGACCCCGGTCACGCGGGTGCCGGTGCGAACATCAACACCCGCATTCGCACCGTGTTCGGCCAGCAGCGGATCGAGTTTGTAGCGGCTTACCCCCATCGCCGCCCCCGGCAGCGGACGGTTGAAGCGGTCGCCGTTGGGCGTCGTGATCGTTGCGTGGGTCATCCACGCGGGCTTTAGCGCACGGATAGCAGGCATAACCCCTAACCCGTCGAAGATACCCACGCACTCCGGGGACATAAACTCCCCGCACACGCGATGAAACGGATACGTTTTCGCTTCGATGAGGGTCACGCGCCAGCCGCGCTGCGCGAGGGTGATCGCCGCGCAGTGCCCCGCCAGCCCCCCACCAATCACTGCTGCGTCGTATATCATGGTTTGATTTCCCGTGCGGATGGACATATACGGTTAAAACAGCCGCAGGTGCGGGTCAGCGGCATCAGTCATTTCTACGGACTTTATCTGCGACAAGCGTCATACGCCAGGGCAGCAGCGCCTCCACCTGCGCGTTGACCATCCCCGCCTGCACCGCGAACTGCGCGAACTCTGTGGGCAGGTAGGCCCGCCGCACCGATACCAACCCGTCATGCTGGGTGATGTAGCTGCGGGCGAAAAACGGATGAAAAACATGCCACGCCAGTTCCGGCAGGTGCCCGCGCACCAAATCGGACGCAATCACGCCGCGCCGCGCCACTCGGTAGGCCGCCCGCAGCACAGCCACAACCGCCTCCGGCGGCAGGTGATGCAAAAACAGTGACGAGATCACATAGTCCACGCTGTGCGGGGGCAGCGGCAGGTGCAGCGCGTCGGCTTGCAGCGGATGCACGCCGGGGGCATGGGCACCGTGCAGGTGTTTGGTGGTGATGTCCAGCGGAACCACCTGCACATCCAGGCGATGGTGAGCCGCCCACCGCGCCACGATCCCCGCCATGTCACCCGACCCAGCGCCAACATCCAGCACGGTGACGAAGCCACCCACAGCCCGCAGGCGCGGGTATAGGTGCCGCGTTATCGACCAGGTGCCGCCCAGCAGCGTGTTGATTCGGCGCAGGTCGTTCAGGCTGCGGCGCACCTCAGACGGCGTGCCGTGACCCATGTCCAGCAGTTCGGGGGCGTCAACCCGCGGCGGCGTGAACCAGGGCAGCGGGTTAGTAGGGGGCAAAGGGGCAATCATCAGGTCAGGGTAAGGTGGGGGACTATGACTCACGAGTATACAACACAGTGTAGCGCAGATGTTGAAAGCCGCGCTATGGTTCTTCAGAAAAGGGGTGCAATTCAGATGATTGGCGATGAAGCCCTCTCCCCCCTAATCCCCTCCCTCCCAGGGCTGCAAGCCCGTTCGGGAGAGAGGCGTTGGAGTGAGGGCAGCCGCCTCTGCCAACACATTGAAATATACCCTTTGGCAAGGGTAAGGTTGACGCGCAAGTCATGGGCATCTAAATTCACTTCGCCATAAATTTTATCGACGCAAGGAGACACCCATGATTCGTCACGTTGTGATGTTCAAGTTCAAGCCAGATGTTCCCGAAGCAGACCGCAAGGTCTTCAAGGAGATGCTCCACCAACTGCAAGAAGACATCCCGCATGTGCAGCAGTTGCAAACCGGCGACAACATCGTGGCGTCGCCCCGCGCCTGTGATATGGTGCTGATGGTGGATGTTGCCGACGAAGCCGCACTCAAAGCCTATGCCGGGCACAGCCTGCACCAGCCGGTGCTCAAACGGGCCTCGGAAATCATGGAAGCATCCTACGTGGTGGACTATCCACTGCCGGAGTAGAATCTGTTTGGCTATTCGCGGACAACGCAGGTGTTGTCTCTACAGGGGTAACGACTCAGCCCTCACCCCAACCCCTCTCCCGAACGGGCCTGTGGCCCTGGGCAAGGGGCGAGGGCGTTATGCCCACATACACCCGGTGCCTGAGCAGTTACCTACAGGGTCAGCGGCCAAATTTGTAGGGGCGCGGCAGGCCGCGTCCGCGTGACGACATCAAACTCGCTACGTAAGAAGGGGAACCGACTATGACAGACTTCAAAAACCGTGTGGCCATCGTCACCGGGGGCAGCCGGGGCATTGGCCGCGCCATTGCCCTTGAACTGGGGCGCAGCGGGGCCACCGTGATTGTGAACTACAACCGCAGCGCCGCCGCCGCCGAACAGGTCGTCGCGGCCATCACAGAGGCGGGGGGGGTAGGCGCTGCCGTCCAGGCGGATGTGAGCGACCCGGAACAGGCCGAAGCGCTGATTAAGTACGCTAAAGACAACTACGACAAAATCGACGTGCTGGTGAACAACGCGGGCGTCACCCGCGATAACCTCATCGCCCGCATGAAAGTCGATGACTTCGACACGGTTATGAACACCAACCTTCGCAGCGCGTGGGTGCTGAGCAAAGCCGCCTCCCGCTTGATGATGCGTGCCCGTTATGGCCGCATTATCAACATGACCAGCGTCAGCGGTATTGCGGGCCAGGCCGGGCAAACAAACTACTCCGCCAGCAAAGCCGGACTCATCGGCTTAACAAAGTCGCTCGCCCGTGAAGTGGCCACACGCGGCGTGACGGTGAACGCGGTTGCGCCGGGGTTCATCGAAACGGACATGACCAAGGATTTGCCCCAGGACGTGGCCGAGCAGGTCAACGCACAAATTCCGTTGGGGCGCTGGGGCAGTGTAGACGATATTGCCTATGCGGTGGCGTTCCTGGCTTCGGAGCGGGCGGGGTACATCACGGGCGCGGTGCTGTCCGTCGATGGCGGGCTGGTGATGGGGTGAGCAATGACCCCCCGCGCCTCACCGTTGGGCAGGCGCTTGTTATCGGCGTGATTCTGCTCATCGGGTTGATTGTGCTGCCGAATCGGTGGGCGCTGGTCGTGCTGGTGGCCGCGCTGGGGCTGGCGTCGGTTGTGCTGAATGCGCTGTTCAAGCTGCTGGTGCGCCTCACCGACCCGAAAGACGAGTCACCAGACAGCGATGGCTAACGAGCGTTGTCACTCTGCGCTACAATGCAAGCTGCAACCGTCAACACACGGAGTAGACCCACATGACCACGATTTTTACCAAGATCATCAACGGCGACATCCCCGGCGATATTGTCTACCGCGACGACCGGGTGGTCGCCTTCAAGGACATCAACCCGCAGGCCCCCGTCCACATTCTGATTGTGCCAGTGAAAGAGATTCCGTCCATCAAAGAGGCGACAGAAGAAGATGAAGCGGTTCTGGGCCATATGATGTACGTGGCGCGTCGGGTGGCAGAAGAACAGGGCGTGGCCAAAAGCGGCTACCGCCTGATTATCAACAACGGGGAAAACGCCCACCAGGAGGTGTTTCACGTTCATATGCACCTGCTTGGCGGGCGTCCGCTTGGCCCTATTTTGATGAAACGCGATTAGGGCAAGGGGCGCAGCAGCACTGACGCGCCCCTACCTGAGCAACCGCTATTCGGCCTCGTCCGTCGCGTCAGATTCGGCGTCTACCGCTGCTTCCTCATCGGCTTCAGCCTCGTCCGCCTGTTCCTCATCTTCGTCGGCTTCATTCTCGTCGTCGGCTTCAACCGCCTCAGTCGCAGCGGCGTCAGCTTCGGCAGCCGTCGCCTCCGTTGATTCAGCCGCCTCGTCTACCGCGTCAGAATCGGCGGCTTCTGTGTCAGCATCTTCTGTTAGAGCTTCGTCTTCGATGACCTCAACGGGCACAGGCTGCGCCGTCTGCATGATGAAATCAATCTGCGAGCCGACCGCTGCCAGCGAATACGGCGGGGCCAGGCGCTCCCCGTTGAGTTCGATAGTGGGCGTGCCTGTGCCCCCCGACGCCCGGAACGCCGCCTGTGCGTTGTCCATCGTGATCTCCGGCACGTTGCCCCGACGGCAGGTGTTGAATTGCCCCACGTCCATGCCCAGTGCTTCGGCCCCGGCTTCCAGGCGGCTGCTTTGGAAGGCCGTAGCAGAGTAGACTTCCTGCCAATTAAACAGCAAATCGTGATACTCCCAGAAGAAACCCTGGTCAGCAGCACACAATGCGGCTTTCACGGCCCGGTCGCTTTCCCCATTCAGGATAACCGGCACATACGTCAGCGACATCTCCCCCGCCCGAATGCGATCTACGATGTTGCGCGTGACCTCATTGTGGAAGTCCGCACAGGCCGGGCAAGCAAAGCTGGAATACTCCACCAGCCGCGCCGGGGCCTCCGGGTTACCCAAAATCGGGAAGCCGCGATCTGTTGTGCTGGACGGCACCCCGGCATAGCGCCCCAGCAGCACGTCATCGACCTGCACCTCCACAGGCCGCGTGACGAGGATCGCCAGCCCGGCAACCGCCAGTGCAATGACCGCAATCACAATGGTCGTGTTGCGGCGTTGTATCTTTCGACGTTGTTTAGAACTCTTACGGTTCTTTCCACGCCCCATAAGTCATCTGCCTTTCAAAACAGGTGATGTTAAATGTTAATCCTAGTCAAGCAGTCTAGCAGGGGGCGTTCCGTAAGCGCAATAACAAAACCACACCGCTAAGACGACTCCCCCATCCAACTTCGCAGGTATTCCACAAAGTTTTCACGGCGCGGCGGCACCGCATCCAAAATAACCGGCACCCGCACCAGCTTGGCAAAGCGCTCGCCACCATCTGTAGTGGGCAGGTCGTGCAGGTACAGCAGGCGTGGCTGCACAGATGGCAGTTCGTCGTGGCGGATTTCGTCAGACAGCACCTTGCCCCGCCCGTATACCGACTGCTCGGTAACCAGCCCGTGCTGAATCAGGTCCATCGTCATGATTTGCACCTGCCGGATGTCTTCATCGGTCACCGGGCGGTCAAGCGCACTCACCATGCGGCTTGCTGAGTTAAAGGCCAGCGTCACCCCGCCGAACACATCCACTGCCACCCCCTCAAACGCGCCGTACTCAGGCCCCGCCAGCACAAGCCGCCGACTGGTAAAATACGTCAGGAAGGCAAAGCCGCGCTGGTTGCGGTGGGCACTCATCGGGGTGTATTCAACATCCGGCAGGTTAAGCGCAGGCTGCACTGTTTCCACCAAAAAGATGCCCGCCTCCAACGCGCTGTCCACATAATTCGGCAGCATAATTTCTGGCAGTGCCCGCAGCGAATCGAGGTGAGCGGTGGCCTCCGCTTCGCTGAGGATGCCACGCGCCGCGAACACACTGGCGATGGTGTCGGTATGTTGGCCGCTGTGCAGCAGCACATCCGCTGTGAGGAAGGCGCGGGCCATATCAGCAAAAGTGAGTTCACCCACAGGCCCCAACTCTACGGCGTACACCAGCAAACTGCCCACCAGGTCACGCGCCCGGTGGATGGCAATCCGTGGCTGCGCTTGCTGCTCATCCCGGATGTACTCGTACAACGCCACCAGCAAATCGTAGAAGGCACCCGTGAACAGCCGCGAATAGTTGTGGCTTTCCCGGCCCAGCGTATGGCCGGGCCGCTGTGGGAAGTAAACCATATCATCAAACCGCACATCGGTGAACTTGTTAAGCGCATTCCGCAAATACACCGTCCGCTCACCGATTTCGGCCATCTCGTCCAGGCTTTTGATCGTGCTGACGAGGTGTTCGGCCACTTCGCTAACGAAGTTGCCCACGCGCAGGTCGCCATCCGTCCACTGAAGCAGCTTCCACACCAACGAGTCATCGTGCAGCGCGACCAGCACCGCCGCCATGTCTCCGAAGCTCTCATGGAAGGCCAGTGGCCCCATCCCGAAGGACTCGTTGTACAGGTCGCGCAGCCCGTCCATAACGGCATGGGCGGTTTCATGCACCACCACATCTGCGTTTTGCGCGGTATTGAACGACTCCCCGTTGAAGTCGAACGAGAAGAACCCCAGCGAACGGTCATCCTCGTTATAAAGTGCGTTGGTGCCGTCGCCCGCGTGCGGGTCAATCTTCAACCGGGGCGATGTAAATGCCCAGGCCAACCGCCGGTGCGCGAGCTTCTCGAACATCCGCAGGGTGAGCGTGGCGTAGTAAAACGCATTCACCTGGTTAAACTCTGGCGTGCCCGCCCAGTACAGGTAGTTATTATCTTCGTCTGGCTGTGCGACGGGGTAGCGGCTGTCCCGGATGCGAATACGGCTGTTGACCAGCCCCGACTGCACATCTTCGGCGGGCAGTTCGCGCACTTCCGGGTCGCTCACGAACGGGTCTTGCGGGTAGACCAACAAAGACACGGGCGCGTCTATACCCTGGGTGCCCCGCTCACCGGGGGTCATGTGTACGTCAAACGACCCCTGTGACTTTTGGGCGATTTCTGCCGAGACGTTGCTGCGAAAGTGATGTTGCAGCTTGCGTAACTGGCCTAACATGCTCTGCTCTGAGTGCGACATGAACCCCTTTGGCGCTTCATGCTTGTCGTTGTCCTGTGCGTCATGCTGTGTTTCGTCAGTCATGTGGTACCCCTTCAAATTGCATATGAACGCGATAAACTCCGGCTGTTTCTATTATCGTGGCTAATGCGCCCCGCACAACCACTGACAACTGGGGGTCTCTCCGTTACAATAACGTCATCAACTCATAAACCTCCAATGTCATCAGTGGGTTACTACACTCACAACCTCACTCTGACATCCACAGGCAAAGCGAAGGACAAACATGAGTCAACAAGTAGACAAATTCAGCGCGAAGGGCAAGTTCACCACCCCCGACGGTGAAGTGAATATCTACCGCCTGAGCGCCCTGGAAAAAGCGGGCATCGGTCATGTGAGCCGGCTGCCGTTCAGCATCAAGGTATTGCTAGAAAACGCGCTCCGCAACCTGGATAACTACCAGGTCAACGAGGCCGACGTTCACACGCTGGCTAATTGGAGTGCCCACAACCCGGACACGACCATTCCGTTTAAACCCGCCCGCGTTATTTTGCAGGACTTTACGGGCGTGCCGTCCGTTGTAGACCTTGCCGCACTCCGCAGTGCCATGCAACGCGCTGGCGGCGACCCCCAGAAGATCAACCCGGTGTGCCCGGTTGACCTCGTGATTGACCACTCCGTACAGGTGGATGCTTTCGGCAGCAGTGACGCGCTGCTCATCAACTCGCAGTTTGAGTTTGAGCGCAACCGCGAGCGCTACGAGTTTTTGCACTGGGGCCAAAAGGCGTTCGACAACTTCAAGGTGGTGCCCCCGGCAACAGGTATTGTGCATCAGGTTAACCTGGAGTATCTGGCGAAGGTGGTGCAGGTCTACGAAGACGCCGACGGCGAACTGACGGCCCTGCCCGATTCACTGGTGGGCACCGACAGCCACACCACCATGATTAACGGCCTGGGCGTGCTGGGCTGGGGTGTGGGTGGCATCGAAGCAGAGGCCGCGATGCTGGGCCAGCCCATCTACATGCAAATGCCGGAAGTCATCGGCTTTAAGCTAACGGGCGAACTGCCCGAAGGCGCTACCGCTACCGACCTCGTGCTGGTTGTGACGCAAATGCTGCGCCAGAAGGGTGTGGTTGGCAAGTTCGTGGAGTTCTACGGCGCGGGCCTGAGCAACATGACCCTGCCCGACCGGGCGACTATCGCTAACATGGCCCCCGAATATGGCGCAACGATGGGCTTCTTCCCGATTGATGAGGAAGTATGCAGCTACCTCATCCGCACCGGGCGCGACGACAAACTGGCCGACCTCGTTCGCACCTATGCCCAGGAACAGGGCCTGTACCGCACAGATGACACGCCAGACCCCATCTACACCGACACGCTGGAACTGGACCTGAGTAATGTGGTGCCCAGCATGGCCGGGCCACAGCGCCCGCAAGACCGCATCGAACTGAGCGGCGTCAAAGACCGCTTTCAGGAAGTGTTGGGTGCCCCGCCGAGTTCTGTCGGCGGCTTCAACGTGACGGGCGAAGCGGTTGCGGCAAAGGCCCCGGTCAAGTTTGAAGAGGCTGAAGCCGTTGACATCGGTCACGGTGCGGTTGTGATTGCCGCAATTACAAGCTGCACCAACACCAGCAACCCATCCGTGATGGTGGCGGCTGGCCTGGTGGCGAAGAAGGCGGTAGAAAAGGGCCTCAACCGTAAGCCCTACGTCAAGACGAGCCTTGCGCCGGGGTCACAGGTCGTCACCGAATACCTGGACAAAGCGGGCCTCACGCCTGCCCTGGAAGCCCTCGGTTTCCATACGGTAGGCTACGGCTGTACCACCTGCATCGGTAACAGCGGCCCACTCCCCGATGAAGTGGCCGGGGCCGTTGAAGAAGGCAACCTCGTGGCGGCTGCCGTGCTAAGCGGCAACCGCAACTTCGCCGGGCGCATCAGCCCGCATGTGAAGGCCAACTTCCTGGCATCGCCGCCGCTGGTCGTCGCCTATGCCCTGGCCGGGACGGTGGACATCAATTTTGACAACGAGCCACTCGGCCACGACGACAGCGGCAGCCCGGTCTACCTGAAGGACATCTGGCCGACGCAGGACGAAATCAAAACCGTGATTCAGGCCAGCCTGTCCCCGGAGATGTACCAGAGCAAATACGGCAATGTGTACACCAACAACGAAACGTGGAACGGCATCCCGTCCGCAGATAGCGCTGTGTTCGACTGGGACGCAAACAGCACCTACGTTAAGGAACCGCCGTTCTTCGTGGGCCTGACCCAAGACGTACCCGACGTGCAGCCCATCAAGGACGCATATGTGCTGGCCCTGCTGGGCGGTTCCATCACCACCGACCACATCTCCCCGGCAGGCAGCATCGCCAAAGACAGCCCCGCCGGTCAGTACCTGGCTGAGAAGGGCATCGAACGGCGCGACTTCAACAGCTATGGCAGCCGTCGCGGTAACCATGACGTTATGATACGCGGCACGTTTGCCAATGTGCGCCTGCGTAACCAACTGCTCCCCGGCAGTGAAGGCGGTGTGACGCTGCATGTGCCCAGCGGCGACGAAATGACGATCTACGAAGCGTCTATGCGCTACCAGCAGCACGGGCGCGACCTGATCGTGCTGGCCGGGGCCGATTACGGCATGGGGTCCAGCCGAGACTGGGCGGCGAAGGGCACGCAGTTGCTGGGCGTGAAGGCGGTCATCGCCAAAAGCTACGAGCGCATCCACCGCAGCAACCTCGTTATGATGGGTGTGCTGCCGCTCCAATTTAAGGACGGCGAAGGCTGGGAAGAACTGGGCCTGACAGGTCACGAGACGTTCAGCATCCCGAACCTGGGCAACGATATACAAGCCGGGCAAAGGCTCAAGGTCACAGCAACCGCTGTTGATGGCAGCACCCTCGAGTTTGACACCATCGCGCGCCTGGATGGCGCTGTTGAGGTGGACTACTACCGCAATGGGGGCATCCTTCACACCGTCCTGCGGAGCATGATCTAGCATCCCCCCACAGCTAAACCCGTAGCAACTGGCGGCGGCGCTCGGTTGAACGCCGCCGCCCCGCCCAGGGCTACTGCAACGTCAAGTTTTCACATCGCGGGGACGCCGTTCCCGCACCCCATGGCACCTTTTGAACCCGTGTTTTCGGGCGCTCTGCGTCCGAAAAGGCAAGTTTTTGTTCACTTTTTCCAAAGAGTGACGGGTTTGGGCAGCGCCCAACGATCAGCCATGCAACTTTGCAAAAGCGCCGCCTGCCCGCCAAGCAACACGGCATGACATGGCGATTGATGGTATATTAGGCGCAATTTAAGCTCATCTTCGCATTATATGGGGGCACACCATGCTCGGTTCCGCTGTCATTGACGTTATCATTGGACTGGTGTTTGTCTACATCTTGCTCAGTTTGCTGGTGGCGCAGGTCAACCAGATTATCGCCAACGCGCTCAACATCCGGGCGCGGCAGCTACGCACCCGCGTCGAAGCCCTGCTGTTCGACCCGGACATTCAAGAGCGTGTGTTGGCGCACCCCATCATCGGGTTGATTCGACCCTCACAGGTGCCCAACGAAACACGCAATCAGCGCACGCTGCCCGTCACCCGGCTGGCCGCGTCGAACTTCTCCAAAGCGCTGCTTAACATCCTTAGTGACCCCTACCTCGACTTTTACGCCGCCCTCAGCAATGTAGAAAACAAAGACGAATATGAGCGGCTGCAAGCCGTGCTCAATCAAGTGCGGGCCAATATTGCAGACCCGGCCCGTGCCAACGCCGCGCTCAACAAGCTGCACCAGGAAATCAGCCTGTTGGAGCCGCCCGAACGCAAAGACCGCCGCGCCCTGCTGCGAACGCTTGGCCCCCTGCAAGACACCATCCGTGACCTGCAATCCGGCAATGCCGGGCTGTTGCAAATCCTCAACGGCGTCAGCCGTGTGGAAAACCGCAACTTCCAGCAGGCCATGGAAACCGTACTGGCCACTGTGCAAAACGTCAACGAAGCTGAGCAAGCCATCCAGGAGTGGTACGACAACAAGATGGCCCAAACTAAAGACCTGTACGGGCGCACCATGCAGTACCTATCGCTGCTGGTGGGGTTGCTCATCGCCATCTTCCTGAATATCGACTCGCTCTATCTGGCCCGCACGCTGTGGGTGGATTCGTCCCTGCGCGAACAGGTCACCCTGGCGGCGAATGCGGCCCTCATCAATCCCAACTTTGCCATAACCCCTGGTCAAACGACCGTACAGCCCACAACCGACGAAAACGGCAGCGACACTGTTGAACAGATTGTAGAAAACTTCGAGGAGGCCAACGCCATCCTGGGTGATTTGCTGGAGTTGAACCTGCCTATTGGCTGGGCGTTCCGCCCGCCGTTTGCGGGTGTTACTGAGGACATTGAGGGCATCAGCGGTGAAGAAGACATTGAGTTTACAGAAGGGGAAGACCCCGCCGAGGGCGGCAGAGAAACGCTGGTCACGTTCTACAACCCGCTGGAAGACAGCCGCAACCTGTACAACCTGATCCCGTTTGTGGCCCCAAACTGGTTCTGGAACATCACCATTAAGGTGGCCGGGCTGCTGGTCACCGCGTTTGCGGTGGCCCAGGGGGCACCCTTCTGGTTCGATGTGCTGCGGCGGATTAGTGGCAATAATCGGCAGAACGAAAACGAGACGGCCAACGCCACCACCAACACTTAAAGGTCGTGGTCACGCCGGATGCGATCAAGCAGCGCTTTGCTGCCCACTTCCACCAGCTCATACACATGCTGGAAGCGGTTGTCGTAGTACGGGTCTGGCACGTCGGTGGCAGGCGTCAGGCCCGCGTCGTTCGCTTCTTTGAGGAACATTTGCACGCTGGCCCGGCCATCGGCCATGCCGCGCAGCCGCCGCATGTGTGACGCATCCATCGCCAGCACATAGTCAAAATCGTCCAGGTCGCGGCGCGTCAGGCAGCGCGATTGGCCGGTGTAGTTGATGCCGTGGTCGCGCAAAATTTGCTGCGTGCCCCGGTGCGCCGCTTCCCCAACGTGGTAACTCGTCGTCCCGGCAGAATCGACAGCAATTTTGTCGCTCAGGCCCGCCTCGTCAACAAGGTGCTGGAAGTAGCCTTCTGCCATCGGGGAGCGGCAGATGTTACCCGTACACACAAACAACACTTTTATCATGACGATGGTTCCTGCCTGGATTGGCCTTCAGTGATGGCAGGCGCGGTTCCCGGCGCAATGGTGGGGCGGCGCTCACCCTGGCGCGATTTTTGCATGTGAATGTGCCCCTCGATGAAAGCCCCATCCTCGGTGATGAGCGCCTGGGCGTAGATGTCCCCCCACACCTGCGCCGTAGACAGCAGGTGAATTTTGGTGCCGGTGACGTTACCCGTCACCTTACCCGCAATCGAGATGTTTTTGGCGGTGACATCGGCTTCAATTTCTGCCGTGACGCCAATCAGGACGTTCTCGCCAATATCCAACGCCCCCTTAAACTGCCCGTCCAGGCGCACATTGCCGTCACTGCTCAGCGTGCCTTCCATCAAAGACCCGGCACCCAGGGCCGTATCAAAGGTGCGGTTAGCCGTCTGGCGCTCAGCCGGCTGCGATTCGGCGTCACCTTCTGGCGGCGGTGGGGGGCTGCCGCCCTCAGCGGGGGGCGGGTTGGCGTCCGGGTCGTCGTCACCCTCAGGACGCCTGCCAAAGAAGGTCATCGGGTAAACTCCAGCGTTTCTAACGTGCGGATGGCCTTCTTCAAGCGCCGCTCCATCACGTTCAAATCCCCGTGCTTGTAAAGGGTTTGCTGCGACAGCGGCTCAGTCGCATACACCCGCTCCATATCATCATAAGCCTGCTCCAACGTCCACAGCCAGCGTTCCGCCTCAATATGACGGGCCAGCCGCTCATCCCCTTCGATGTAGCCCTGCTCAAAGCCGTCTGCAATCATCACCAGCTTGTCGGTGTGCTTATCGTACTGGTTATGCCGGTAGCGCTGTGTGCGGGCATAAGCGGGCAGCAAAAAGCGGTAACAGTGGATAAACCACGCTGCGAAGCGCGTGCCATTGCCCAGGTAGGGGTGCGGGTCAATGATGCCGATGCGGTTATCGTTCTGCACCGTCAGGTTTTCTGGCGTCACATCGCGGTTAATAAGCACAATGGGTTCGTCGCGGTCGCGCAGGCGCTGGGCCGCGTGCAGCTTATCTGCGATCAACGTCGCATCAAACCCGCCCACATTTTCCACCAGCGCACTAAGGATGTTCTCGTTGTAGGCTTCTTCGATCTTCTTGGTGAGTGTGGTGTGCTGCCGCGATGCCTGCCCGTACAGGTTGGCCCCATCCCACGCCAGTTCCCCCGCACCCGGAATGTGTGACTTACGCTGGTGCATGTTCCGCATCATGCTGCCGATTTGCCGCCCAAAGCGCCGTGCCGACTGCCGACTCAACTGGTCAAAGTCCAGGCGCTGGCCCATGTGCGTTTCAATCGTGCAGGTCATCTGCGGCAAAACGCTGTATAAAAACATGGCCGGGCAAATGCCAGCCTGGGCGCGGTTGGCCTGCATGTAGTACAGGCTGGTGGCGACGTATTCGGCGTGCCATTCGTCGGCATGATCTTCATAACGCTGCGGCTGGTCATGGGCAACCGGCTTGCGAATCCGCACGATGTAGGGTTGGGCGTGCTGCGGCACCGCAATGCGGTAGGCATCATGCCAGGCACCACTGCCTTCCAATCGGAACGCGCCATAGGGCAGCGTCAGCGGCAGGCCACAAGAGCGCAGCGCCAGTTCGAGGTCTTCACGGGTTGTATCTGTGTCTACAATGTCGGAAATGGAATAGTCAGTCACGGGGCACGCTCACCAGCACTTGTAATCCTGTTTGTTCTATATCGTCAAGGTTGCGGAGGGTCGGGTCGGCATATTCGGCCAGGGTTGCCAGCCCCAGGCCAACAATCACGGCCAGGCCAAGCTGCACCAGCGGCTCGAACCTGTCTACAATGGGCGGCGGTGCGGGCACCACCACAATATCGTCCAGCACCGTCACCTGGGCGGGTTCATCACCAAGCTGGCTAAAGTAGCGCTGGCTGTCTTCGCGCAGCACATCCAGCGCAGCCTGGGCAATGATCTCAAGCTCGGCGGCATCCGGCCAACTCAAAAACATCTGGCCCACACTGCGTTCCTGGTCACTGGCGGTTTGCAGCGCTGCCGCGTCAATCGTGATGCCGTAGCCAGCGCTACGGGCAGCCACTTCACGCTTAAAGCTGCTCGTCAAAATCCACTCCGTCAGCGTGTTAACGGTCAGTTCACTGCTTAGCCAGATGTCCTGGAAGTCGCCGTCACGGTTGGGGATTGCGTCAAAATTTTGAGCAGCACTAAAGCGCACGACGGTCGTATAGCCTGCACCTACAGTGGGTGGGGTCGTGGCCACCTGATAGCCCACATAAGCACCCACGATCACCACCGGAATCAGAATAAGATACCAGCGCCGGATGAAGGCCCGCAGTAGCCGCTGTAGCTCCAAATCCATCTCTGTTGATTCCTGTTTCAAACTCTGCAAGCGTCCGTCTGTTAACTCATCGTGATTTGAGGCTGTGTGGGGCGCTCCCAGGTAAAGGGCTGTCGCCGCATAAAATGATCGTGGGCCTGCTCCACAAACGACGTAATTTCGCGCTCAAACACACGGCTATCAAACCGCTGCGCGTGGGCGCAAATGGCCCCCGTGTCGTACCGCGCCGGGTCGAACTGGGCCATCACCTGGGCCAGCGCCTCAACAGACTGCACATCGAACAACGCGCCCGTCACACCGGGCAGCACGGTATCCAGGGCACCGCCACCTGCATAGGCAATCACCGGGCGGCCTGCGGCCATCGCCTGCACCGGGGCAATCCCAAAGTCTTCAAGGCCAGGGAAGATAAACGCCTTGCAGCGGGCCATCAGGTCGTTGAGGGCATCGTCGGGCACATACCCCAAAAACTCCACTGTGGGGCCAGCCAGTTCCTTCAAACGCTCCAGGTCGCGCCCCTTGCCCGCCACTTTGAGCGGCACACCGAGCAGGGTCGCCGCCTGCACGGCCAGGTCAACCCGCTTATAGGGTATCAAGCGAGAGGCGCACAGGAAATAGTCATCGTGGCGCGGCGCTGGCTGGAAGCGCCCCGTTTCCACTGGCGGGTAGATCACAACCGACTCACGCCGGTAGTACGTCTTAATTCGCTGCTGGATCGCGCCGCTGATAGCGATGAAGTGCTGCACGTTGCGCGTGGCGGCGAAGTCCCACGCCCGCAGTGCCCCCACCAGCGGGCGCAGCAGGGTGCCCACGGTGCGCCCGTAGCCTTCGCGCTTGAGGTAACTATCGAACTGCCACACATAGCGCGTGGGGGCCAAACAGTAACAAATGTGCAGGGTCGTTTCGTCGTGCTGCAACAGGTGACAGAAGCCGCTTTTGTTGCTCAGCACCACATCATACGCCGAAAGGTCAAGGCCCGCCCATGAGAACGGATACAGCGGCAGGTAGGGTTGGTGATGCCGGTAGATAAACGGCATGTTGTCAATCCACTGCGTGCGGATGTCCCACTCGCGGTAGGCGGCGGGCATACAGGCAGCATCGTAAATACTGGTATAAACCGGGCTGTTCGGGTACAAATCAACCAGAACCTCCAGCACATCTTCTGCGCCGCCCATCTGATTCAGCCAGTCATGCACAAGAGCCAGCTTCACGCTTAATCTTCCGTCCCCTGGGATTGCCTGCGGTTTGACGGCCAAAAGTATCACTGACAGGTATCACACTGTCAACGGGTGGAATGGGCCAATGTTTTAGGCGTGTAATGGCGACCGATGGCTAACCCAGCAGGGCCGCAACCGGGCGATAGGCCGTGCGATGAACCTCAGCCAGCACGCCATGCGCCTTCATCGCCTCGCTATGAGCGCGGGTGCCGTAGCCTTTGTGCCGCTCAAACCCATAAGCCGGATGTAAGGCACCCAGGGCGATCATCTGCTCATCTCGCCACACTTTGGCCAGCACACTCGCAGCCGCAATGCTCAGCGATTGGTCATCACCGTTGGGCAGGCGCTCCACCAACACGCTGCCCTCGTGGGGGCAGTTCTTCCACACAGATTTACCGTCGATCATCAGCACATCCACGTTGGTTTCGCCCAACATGGCAGCGCAGGCCGCGTAGGCGCGGGCAAAGGCCAGCACCAGCGCTGCCGATAATCCCTGCCTGTTGATTTCTTGCGGGGCCGCATACCCAATGCCATACCCCAGCGCAACGGATTGGATCACGTCGAAGGCGGCGGTGCGCTGGCGTGGGGTCATCTGCTTGCTGTCTTTAACGCCGTGCAGCTTCTCGATGGCGGCAGCATCTTGCAGGGGCAGGCACACCGCCGCAGCGGCAACCGGCCCGGCCCACGCACCATAACCGGCTTCGTCCATGCCAATGATGCAGCGATGGCCCGCCTTGAGGTGGGTTTGCTCATAGGTCATGGCAGCGGTTTTATCCCTTCGCAGAACTTTCGGTGGGGGCGGGTTCGGCTGTGGTTGGTCGTTCATCGTACCGTCCTTTACGCCAGTTCTGACGGATGGCCCAAATTTCGCCCAGCATGGCCAGCGTGTCATCTATCAGCTTCATCTTGGATTCCGGGTCGAAGTACCACATGACGGGCAGTTCATACACCTTGTAGCCGCGCCGCCTGGCGATGAACAGCAGTTCCACATCAAAGCCAATGCCGTTGGTGCGCTGCACACGAAACAGGTCTTCTGCGGCGCGGCGGTTAAACAGCTTAAACCCGCACTGGGTATCGTCAAAGTCGCGGATGGCTATCAGCTTAATCACCCAATTGTTGACGCGCCCCATCAGGTGACGGTAGTGTGGCTCGTTGATGCGCTGGGCACCGGGTGCTTCACGGCTGCCAATAACAATATCGTAGCCTTCGTCTTGGGCCAGCGGGATGAACTTGGCCAGTTCCTCAATCCGCATCGACAGGTCGGCATCGCACATAAAGCGATAGTCGCCGCGTGCGGCCAGCATCCCCTGCTTAACGGCCAACCCCTTGCCGCGTGTTTCCACGTTGAGCAGGCGAATGTAGGGGTAGCGTTCCATGAACTCGTGGGCAATGCCGGTGGTATTGTCGCTGCTGCCATTTTCGACAATCACGACCTCGGCCTCGTAGGGTTGCTCTTGCAAAAAGGCTGCAATACTCGTCAGGCTAAGCGGCAAGCGGCGCTCTTCATTGTGAGCGGGAATAATGATGGACAACAGGGGCGGCGGTAGCTGGCTCAATGCAACGATCTCCGAAAGGACAGGGCGTGTTATAGCGGTGCTTATACAGGCGGGGAGAGGCGCTGCTCAATGGCAGATGGTGGGACAGTCGCTCGCTGCTGCACATCACGGCGTTTGCTCAACAGCATCGGCACATGCCCAATGCCTGCCAGCATCCCGCGCAAGCGTGCCCGCGCAGCCTCACCGCGCCAGGCCCGCAGCGCTGCAACAGCCAGCCGCATCTGAGCGCGTATGATTTTGCCACCGTGTGCCTGCCACACAAAACGCGGCACATCCTTGACCAGAATGTAAATGGTGTTGCGCCCATCATAGTAACTTGACGTGACGCCGCCCCCCGTAGCTGATAGATGATGGTACACAACCGCATGGGGTGTGTAAAGGCAGTGCCACCCGCGCAACTGCGCCCGCCAACCCAGGTCTACATCCTCACCGGAGAAGAAAAAGTCGTCATCCAGCAGGCCAACATCCAGCAGCATCTCTCGCCGGTACACGGACGACCCGCCACACGCACTGAACACGTACTCCGCCTTGTCGTACTGGCCCTCGTCCTTCTGCCACACGCCCCGGTTCACGGCCCGCCCCGCCACAGTGAACAGGTCCCCTGCCGTGTGGATGTGGTCGCGCCGGTCAAACAGCAGCATCTTGCTGGCCACACTGCCAATCCGCTCGTCACGCTCGAAGGCGGCCACCGCCGCCGCCGCCCAACCGGGGTCAACCTCAGTGTCGTTGTTAAGCAAACACACAAACTCCCCGCACGCGGCCAGCATCCCGGCGTTGCACGCCCCGGTAAACCCACGATTTTCGGGGAGCTGCTCCCAGCGCACCCAGGGATAATCGCGCTCGACCAACTCACGCGAGCCGTCACTGCTGGCGTTATCCGCAATGATGACCTCGGTGTGCGGGTACGTCTGTGCGGCCAGCGCACCCAGGCAGGTGGGCAAAAAGTGCGCCCCGTTCCAGTTGGGAATAACAATCGACAGCATCCCCGGTGTGTAATCTGCACTGAACTCAGGCATCACGCACCAGCAGGCCCTCACGCTGCAAAAACGCCTCGGCTGCCTGCTGCCAGGGCCGCAGCGCCACGCCCAGGTGGGCCGCGCTCACGTTGGCCAGATGCGTGCTGCGCGGCGGCTTCGACGGGCGGGGCCACTCTGTGCGGCTAATTTGCGCGATGGGCGTCTGCGTATACCCGGCCATATCCAGCACGGTGCGGGCAAACTGCCACCGGGACGCCGCGCCCGCGTTCACCAGGTGATACACCCCCGGCCTGCCGATTTCGACCAGCCTGGCCACGCCTTCGGCAAGGTCATCGGTATAAGTGGGGTGGGCAATTTCGTCCACCACCACCCGCAGCGGCTTGCCCGCCCCTGCCGCCCCGATGATCGACTGCAAAAAGTTTTTGCCGCCATGCGCGAACAACCATGACGTGCGGACGATCATGTGGCGCGGGTTAAGGCGGGCGGTTTCCTGCTCACCGATGTATTTACTGGTGCCATAGGGATTGGTGGGGTTAGGCGTGTCGTATTCGTGATAGGGCGTGTTGCGTTCACCGTCGAACACCTCGTTACTGCTGATGTAGACCACACTGGCCCCAGCCGCATGAGCCGCCGCCGCGACGTTGCCCGCCCCATAACCATTGACCACCAGCGCTTTTTCAGGGTCACGGGCGCAGCCGTCCACGTCCGTCCACGCCGCGCAGTGAACCACCACATCCGGCGCGGCAGCCGTGATGTAGGTATCAGTCGCGCTGTAGTCTGTCACATCCAGGTCATGCACATCAATGCCCGTGACGGTGTGGGCCGCTTGCATTTGGGCAGCTAAGGCAGTGCCCAAACGCCCCTCCCCCCCGGTGATGAGTACCCTCAACTGTCATCCCCTTCCGTATCCGCGTAGTAGTCCCAGCACTCGCGTGCTTTCTCTTCCCAGTACGCACGCGGGTCGGTGATTTCGTCGCCGTGCAGGGCACCGTATTCAAAAAAGCCCTTGCCCGGCATCCCATCCGACTTGCGAACGACCAGCGCACACAGGTTCGGTCGCCCGTTGATGCGCTCCTCGTAGCACACGTCGCGCAGCAGTTCGTATAGGGCCGGGTTGCGGTGATGCAGCGGCGTGTTCAACATCCGGCCAAACTCACCGTAGCTCACCGTGTCACCATGACGGGCCACCTGCCGCATCACGCGCCGCACATCGGCCCGCACTGCCGCCCAGTCATCTATGCCGTAGTTACGCTCGCTCATGGTTTAAACACCGTTTATCTATCGTAAGAGCAGCGTCATTTGACTGTCATCAATGGCGATGCTTTGCAGCGCGTAGTTTTCGCCCTGCGCGTCAATGGCGACCTGCCGGATGGCGTCGTTGATCGCGCTTTCAGCTTCATTCACCAACACGGCCAGTTCTGGCGGCGGACTGCTGAACAGCAGCCCATTCACGTCCACGCCGCGCACCACCAACCCGTCCCCCGCTGCGTTGACCTGAAACACAATCCCGGCCTCCTGCCAGATGTTCACCCCCGGTGCCTGCGCTTCCGCATAGATGACCGCGCCACCCGGTTTCAGGTCAATACGGGCGTTGCGAAGGGTATAGCCCGATTCAACCGTGCCCTGCGGCGTGCAAATGGTACTCCACTGGCGGCACAGGTTCATGATGTCAGTTTCTGTGGATGTGACGGTGGCCAGGTTTTGGCCGGTTTCGTCCTGGCCCACACGCACCTGGGCACCCTGGTTGTTCTGGATGGTTTGCTGGCCATAGCCCCCGGCACTCACCGAAAAGCTGGGCGGCAAAGTGGGCGCTGCAATCTGCGGGAGCGGGGTAGGCGCTTCAACCTGCTGGAACACGTCATCTGTGCGCCCTTCGGATTCAAACCCGGCGGCCTGCAACCCCACGCCTACCAGCGCATCCCGAAAGATAAACACAGAGACGCACACCGCCGCGCCTGTCAGCAGGGCGCAGCCGCCAAAAGCAGCCAGGCAGCCCATCAAGTTGATGCCGCGTGAGGGGCGGCGCTGCACACGTTGAACCTGCATGATGCCTCTTGAAAAGCCTGCGAATTCAGGGGCATTTTACAGCACACCAGGGGCAATAGCAGGGGTCACAGCACCCATTGCAGCACCAACCCTACGATGGCCGCCACATTCAACAGGCTGAGGACAACCAGCCCCACCACTATGCCCGCGCCAATGGTTTCATCAGAACCGGGCAAGCGTGTGGGCCGGATGTTATCTGGCAGCAGCGCGAGGCCGTCCTCTTCATCGTCGTCGTCAAAGTCGCTTTCATAAAAGTCATCCCCATCCGCCAGGATGTCCACATTGCTCGCGGTGCCATCCGCAAAAATCCCCGCGCCTGTTACCCCGGCCCGCTCATCGAACAGGCCCATATCACTGAGGGATTCCGGCTCATCGTCGTATACGGGTATGTCTGGCGCGTCGTCATCCGCACTGGCCGCCGTGTCATTATCGTCGTAAAGACTGCTCAAGTCGCCAGATGGGTCAAGGGAGGAGGCCGCGGCTTCCTGCGCGGATGGCGCAGGTTCATAGCTCACGACATCATCACGCGAAGAGGGGGTAAACTCAAAATCCGACGAGAACGGCCCACCAGAGCTGTCGCCCTCGCCAACCTCAAAGCTGCTGCTGCTGAAGATGTCGCCGAAGGGGTCACTATCCCCAAACTCCACCACCGGCTGCGCGGACGTGTCACGCGGGGACGCATCCGCGCTGGCTGCAAACGTGTCAGCCCCTGCTGACAGGTCACTGCCCCCACTGCGATCAAGTTCGGCTAACATGCGCCTGGCCTCGCTGTTATTTGGTTTTAATACAAGCACATTTTCCAGGCAGATGCGCTTCTCCTCAACAGAATCCACCGCAGAAGCCAACCACAACCACGCCTCATCATTGCTCTCGTCAAGCTCGGTAGCCCGCAGCAGCAACTGCTGTGCTTCTACTAGGTTACCTTCGCGCAGGGCGCGTTTGCCCTGCTCAATCATAGCCTGGATGTTTGCCGACATCGTTGATAGTCCTTCATTTCGTAATGCTGCCCCAAGACTGCTTTCATCATAGCATGGACGCGGCAAGCGGCCAAATCACGACGAGTGCTGCTGCAACCACTTGGTTCGGTTGGCGGCGCGGGCCACCTTGCCACTGGATGTTTTAATCAGCCAGCCGCCTTCCACCAGCGTGACGTAGCTCACACTCACCGTCGATTGGCGGGCGACCTGCTGGCGCACCGCCTTTTTGATGCGCGGGTGTGCGTCCGGGTCGTCGTCGGTCACCTCTGCCACGACGGCCAGCAGTTCGGTGCCCTCGCGCTCGTCTGGCACACCGAACACCACCGCTCGCCCCGGCTTGATGCCCTCCACCGTGTTGACAATCGCTTCAATGTCCTGCGGGTAAACGTTTTTGCCCGCATTGATGATGAGGTCTTTTTTGCGCCCCACCACGTACACCTCGCCGCCTGCCACGTAGCCCATATCCCCGGTGCGGTACCAGCCAGCCGCCGTGAACGGGTTCAGGTCCGGGCGCTTGTAGTACTCAGTGAGCATACTGTCGCTTTTGACGGCCAACTCGCCCACACGTCGTTCTGGCAGGTCAGCGCCGCTTTCGTCTACAACCCGCACCTGCGAGTTGCTGATGGGTGGCCCACAGGACACCTGCACTATTGCATTGGGCGCGTCTGCGTCAACAGGGACGGCGTGCTGCGCGGTTTCCAACTGCACCCGGTCGATCACGTCCAGGTGCGGTTCGCTGCCGGGGGCCGTTTGCGTGACGGCAAACGTGTTTTCCGCCATAGCATAGCTAACGGCCAGCATCTCAGGGCGGGCACCATAGTCCGCAAACTTATTGACAAACTGCTGGTGGCTGTCGTAATAGACCGGCTCCGAGCAGTTAATGAACATCCGCATGGACCTGAGGTCGATGCCGTCCAGGTCACGCGCACGGACGCGCCGCGCCATGTGGTTATAAGCGAAGTTGGGCAGCCAGCACAGCGTGCCGTTGTAATCGCCAATCGCCCGCAGCAGCAGCGCCGGGTGGCTCACCCAGTCAAACGGGGACATCAATACCAGGGGCACGCCCTGCACCAGCGGCAGCAAAAACCCGGCAATCAGCCCCATATCGTGATACAGCGGCAGCCAGCTCACCACCACATCACGCTGGCTTAGGGCAATGGCGTTACCGTAAGCCGTTAGCTGGTTCAACACTGCCCGGTGCGACAGCGCCACCCCCTTTTGCAGCCCCGTCGTCCCACTGGAGTGCTGCAAGAAGGCCATGTCGGCGGGGTCGGGCTGCGCGTCCGCGACGGGCTGCGCGTCATCTGAAGTCAGGTCACTGGCCGCGTAAGTCGGGCAGGGCACCACATCTGCCAGGGTGGGGGCAAACTCAGCCGTCGTGATAACGGCTTTCACAGCCGAGTTCGTGACGAGTTCGGCCATGCTGCGCGTGTAAATAGCGGGGTCCAGCTTTGCTGTTAGCGTCGGGAACATCGACGGGAGGGTGTGCGGCGTCAGCATCGCCGCCCAGAACAGGTAGATGCTTTCCAGGCTTTGCGTATGCGCGATCACCACCATGTTTTGCTCATTGGGGGCGGGTACCTGCGCCAACCCGTGTGCAACCAGCCCACGCTGGTAGCGCTGCACCTGCGCGTAGAACTCACGCCACGTCACGGTGATTGGCTCCGCGTCCGTGGCCACATAGACAATGGCCGTCATGTCGCTCTCTCGGCGAGACAGCAGCGGTTGCAGCAGCGTTGTATGCTGGATGCTCATTACAGGTCCTGCATTACCCGCGCCACCATCAAATCGAGCGTGTCCATTTTTTCCACCGTCAGGTCAGGGTCGGGGATATACACGCCGAACTCGTCTTCCACGTACACGCCCAGGTCGGCCAGCGAAAACGAGTCCATCAGCCCACCTGTGATAATGCCCTCGTCATCAGTCAGGGTGTAGTCCGGGTCCCGGATGAGTTCATGCGTAATGTAGGTGCGAATCTTCTCGCGGATGGTGGTTTCGTCCATGAGTGGGGTCCTATTTGTTTGTCATACTGAATTCAAGAATGTCTTCGAGCAGTTGATCGCTAAAGGCAGCGGCGGCCCCGGCAGTGATGTGCAGGTCGGTGTTAGTAAATTCATCCGCTGGCACAGCGTCCCAATAGTCCACGTAAGACCAGCGATTCGCCCCTGCCAACGCAAACATCATCTGACGATATTGATCATACACCCAACGGGGATACATCGCGTTATAATGCAGGTCGCTGTTTTCCCCATCCGCAATGAACATCGGCTCATTCACAACAAGCAGCGGTATGCCCTCAGCAAGTTCGGATAAGCTGGACATAACATCCAGCCTGTAAAAATCATCTGGAACAGGCTGCGGTTCATCGAACGATTCAAAACCAACCCGTTCCTCAAAATCGTTCTGCAATGGCTCGTAAATCTGTGCCAGATTGTGATCCATGCGTGTGACCGCCCAGGGAACGCCCATCAACTGCAAACGAAACAGATCAGATAAGTGATCTATGTTAGCCAGCAGCGGGCCGTTGGCACTCACCCTGGGCACTTCGTCAGCAAAGTCATCAACAGTGAGGTCAAAACGGGTTAGCAGGGCGTCAGTCCGGGCGGGGTTGGCATCCAGCAGTTCGTGGGGCTGGCGCTTCTCCAGGAAAGTTCGCGCCGTCACCAACCACACAATCATATCCGGCTCATACTGAAGCGCGTAATCCAGCACCAGCAAATCACGCATAGCTGTTGTTCGCTGGTAGGCCAGGTTATAGGCCACCACCCGGCGGCCATCTGGCAGGCGTGCGCCGCGTGCAGTGATGTTAGCGCTGTAGGTGTCATCTGGTGCCAGCAGATAGCCCCACGTCGCAGAATCCCCCAGCAAAAACACCCTGTATTCACCGTCCCGGTCACGGGACAGGCTTGAAACCTCGTGCGAGGCGAACAGGGCATCCAGGCTGTAAACCGTCTGCGTGAATTCGTCTGCGGTGCCAATGGGGAAGCGCTCTCTGCCAGGGACGATGCTGTTGTGTAGCGACAGCCGGTCGATAGCCCCCGTTGGAATGAGCGCATAGGTGAAGTTACACACCACCAGCACAAAAGCCGCCTTCACAACCACACGGGCGACAAAACCCCATGTTGCGGCGACATCTGTGAACTGTGACGAGGTTATTTCGCTCATTCTTGTGACAACGAGTTGAGGCAAGCGTCAGACTGCTCTTCGATTGCACTATAATCCTGGATAATTTTGATAAGCTGATCGCTGATTTGAGCGCTACCCTCAGCATTCAGATGCACAGGCGAATCTGTGAACACATCTTGTGGGGCAGCGTCCCACAAATCCGCATAGTCCCAGCCATTCGTCCGAACCAATTCACTGAGTTCCACACGGTAACGGTCGTACACCCAGCGTGGATAGTGTGAATTGTAGTGTAGATGGCTATTTTCACCAGTTGCGATAAAGATGGGTTGATTGATGAGAACAACGGGGCGATCCGCTGCCAGCCTCATCATTACATCGATCAAGCCAAACTCAAATAACGCCTCAGATGACTGTTGCGGTGAATCGAACCAGGCGTTCAATGGGAGACCGATGTCGGTAGAGTAGTCATTGGGGACAGGTGCATACTCCGTGGTCAGATTGTGATCAATTTCTAATACAGACCAGGTAGCACCAAAAAGCTGTAGACGGAACAAATTACCAAGATGGTACCTTTGTGAGAAGAGGCTCTGGTTGCGGAAGTCGGGACGAGTAGCGATAGGCGGTTGACCAACAATGTTTTCTAAACTGAAACGTTCAACAAGCGGCTTTGTCGCTTCCCAGTTAGCGAACACCATTTGGTGTTGTTGCCGACCCGTATAAAATGTTCGCGCAGTCACAAGCCATAAAATCATGTCTACATCGTATTGCAAAGCATGATTGAGAATAACCACGTCCTTGATGGCTGAACTCGTCGGTAAGCCTAGATTAAAGGCGACCACCTGTCGCCCATCGGGCAGTTCGTTGGCTTGAGCGTTGATGTTGCCTGAGTAGGTATTCTTAGCATGTAGAAGTGTCCCCCATGTCGCTGAATCTCCGACCAGAGCAACACGGAACTCACAGACTTCAGGCGTAGACGATATTTTGTGGGATGCAAACAGAGCTTCCAGACTAAGAATCGTCTCCGTAAACCCTTTTGCATTCCCATACGGAAAGCGGTCGCGCCCCAACCATAACGTGTTGTATAGGGAAAAACCGTCTACGGCCTTCGATGGAATTGCACTGTAAGAAAAGTTAATGACAAGAACTAGCGTCAAGGTCTTAATGAAAAGTCGTAGGACATAGCGCCGTGCGCGCTTTTCGCGTTGCACAGTCTCAAACATCTTAGCCCATTCCCAAAAGCTTCAAGAGCATGGTTAGTGAATCACCAAAGTTTGGCAGCGCGAACCACACCCAGCTCAACACCACAAAATGGAACGTCACAAACCACCCGGCGAACTCCACCGCCCGCAGCCGCCCCGGATAGTCTTTGAGGCCCCGGTACCCCTTGCGCGTGCGATCCGTGTACAGCTTGTGTACGAACAACCCCAGCCCGTGCCACAAACCCCAGATGAAAAAGTTCACCGTGACGCCATGCCACAGGCCAATCGTTAGCATTGTGGCCAACTGCGACACAAACACAATCAGCACCGGGGAGGGCTTGGGCTTGCGGCGCAGCAGCCCGCGTGACAGCGGCGAAAACACGTAAAACCGCGCCCAGTTGCTCAACGTGATATGCCAGCTTTGCCAGAAGGACGTGATGTCCGTCTTGAAGTAGGGGCGATCAAAGTTCTCTGGCAGCGTCACCCCAAACAGAACCCCGATGCCGATGGCAATGTCTGTGTAGCCGCTAAAGTCGAAGAACAGGCGAAGCGCATAGCCATACAGCAGCAGCCACGCCGCCCACGTCGTGTCAATAAACGGGGCTGTTTGCGGGCTAAGCGCCAACCCCAACGCGAGGCTGTCGGCAATCACGAACTTTTTGAACATCCCTACCGCAATGCGCCCGGTCGCGACCGTCAGGCGGGTGGGGTCGAAGCGCGGCAGGGTGGGCAGAGCCAGCATATCCTGCTGGAAGCGCTCCGCCCGGTCTATCGGCCCGGCGATGAACGCGGGCGTGAACACCACATACGTTACGTAATCGCGCAGGGAAAGGACTGGCAAAATCCCGGTTTGCCGGTCGCGCAGCGTGTGAATCAGCCGGAATGCCACGTAAGAGAAGCCCAGCCAACTTAAATCCGTGACCGGGTTTGCCAGGGCCGCATCCTGCCCGGTGAGCATCCGGCCCAGGCCGCTAACGCCGGTAATCAGCGGGGTCGTTTTAATAATAATGAACAGCCCGACGAAGACCACAATCCACTGGGTCAACGTCCGGCGGTGCTCACGGTAAGCACTGCGGCTGCGGGCCAGCCCAACAACATGCACAACGGCCAACACCATCGCCACCCACAGCGGGTTCGGCGGGCGCGATGGCGTCAGGCGAACGGACTCGTCAAGATAGTAAAAACTGGCCATGCCCAAAATCAGCGCCGCTAGCCCCCAAAATGCGACCCAATCCTGACGCATGGTTTGCTGCTGGTCGCGGTCATAGGGTTTGCGCGTGACGTACCAGGTGCCCACCGTCAGCAGCAGCGTCAGCGTAGGCAGGATGAAGTCGGCATGGCGCAGCACCAGCGCCGATTGCAACCAGTAGACAGTAATCACGCTGCCAATCATCAAAAACCAGCCGCGCCCACGGGGCGGGATGAGCAGCGCATACACAAACGCAGCCACCACCAGCACGGCAATGGTCGTCAGGTCGAACGTCAAGTGATTAGAACCCCTCGTAGATGAAGGCCGGGGTGCTGTCGCTGGTGACGATGACCAACACGATAATCAGCAGCGCCAACCCCACAGCATACAGGTTTTCACGCGAGAAGATGTGCTTCCACATGGGTTACTCCAACTCCAGGCCCAGCGTCAACCGAATTTCGTGCAGCGTGCGAACGGCCAACAGGTTCCGCAAACTGGTGCCGTAGTAGGTTTCATGGCCCGTGTCATACTTCAAATACGGAAAACCGCTCTGCTTCATGTGAATCAGGTCACGGTCCAGGCCGTACTGCTCTAGCGGGCGGCTGGCCGCCCACAGGTTAATCATGGGGACCTCGTAGGTCTCGGCCACGTCTAGCACCTGCTTGTTGAACTCCACCGACTGCCACCAGTATGGGTGATCTGGGTGATAGCTAAACGTAGACAGCACCGGAATAACGCCCATGGCCAGTGTTTCTTCCGTCAATTGGCGCAAGTTCTCGCCGTACTTTTCGTAGTTCATGCTCAGCACGTCGTTGGGGCCAAACATGATGAACGACACCGCCGGGTTGCTCAGGCGATACTCGCATTCGAGCGGGGTTTCGTTGGTCTCGCACACCTCGTTATTCGCCCAAAACGGATCGAACACGACAATGCTGCTCAGGCCCACTTGCGCGGCCACACTGCCATCTGTCACGCCCGCGCTGTAATAGTCAACGGTTTCGCTCAGGTAGGCAAACGGGCCGAGTTCACGCTCGTCTGCCGCGATGATTTCCAGGTAATTGTGATCGGCGCTCAGGCTGTCCCCCACTTTGGTGACGGCACGCGGGTTGCGCTCAAACGTTTGCCCCTGCTCAAACACCGCCACCATCTTATCGCTGACCTGCGGGATAACCGGCACACTATACAACCGCTGCATAGAGCGGCTGTTGACGGTGTTCACGTCCGCATCGGGCAAGTCAGTAACGGGCACCTCGCTGAACTGCAACTCCGGCGGAATGTTCGTGGTGCCCAGCATAATCCACCCTGCCTGGGCAATCTGGTTGCCCTCCCGGTGCTGCACATAAATCCAGTTGCCGGTGGCGTTGCGCTCAACCACTTCAACAGGCACACCCGGGTTCAAAACCCCCTGCGGCAAAAAGGTGTGACCGGGGCCAGCGTGCAGCG
>DAOTTY010000376.1:0-7996 GCA_034437575.1 Anaerolineae bacterium
CGGTGCTTCTGACGCTGAATCCTTGGCTAAGCCCCCCACGCCAGCGGACGCAGCGTTTAGCGACAGCACAGATGCAGACACCGACGCAGAACCAACAGACGCTGAGGCGGAATCGAAAGCAGAATAATGCAATGAGTGAGCACGGCCCCCAAGCCGTGTTCATTTGCATTTAACGTAACTGCTCAGCTTGCCCCCCACCCCGGCGCTAAAGCGCCACCTCTTCCCTCATTTTGGGGGTAAGGGGCTAGGGGATGGGGGAATTCAGCCGAGTGCCTGAGCAGTTACGGTGTGACGGACTATTGAGCCAACCTCAGCTTTGCTATATTCTAACCTGACTGTTAGATGTGGGCAACGTTGTAACAATCGCAATACAGCGATTTGACGACTTTTTAACGGTTCAGGGGGGGTCAGGGGTTCAGCTTGGCGGTTGTCGGTTGGCCTGAGGTGGCGTTAGAATTTACAGGCTATTGAATAAACCAGCTCATAAGGACCGCCCACCGTGCCTGAACAAACTCAGTCCCCCCCACGTATTGACGACCGCGTAGCCCGCTATCATGTGCCCTGCGACCTGTGCGGCAGCAGCGACCGCACCCCCTTCATGCCGCAAAATGGCAAGGGGTTGGTGCAGTGCAACACCTGCGGCCTGGTGTACGTTAGCCCCCGCCCAAACGCCAGCGAACTCTACGCGCTGTACGGTGAAACCTACTTCAAGAACGACGACAGCGGCACGGTTGGCTATCACGACTACCTGGCAGATGAACCCAACATCCGGCGTACATTTAACCGCCGCCTGGGTTTGATCCAGCGCTTTAGCGGCCCCGGCGACGGGCGTAAGCTGCTGGACATTGGCTGTGCGACGGGCTTTTTTGTGGATGAGGCGGCGAAGCGTGGCTGGCAGGTGGAGGGGCTGGACGTGAGCAGCTACGCGGTTGAGTATGTGAAGGACACCTACGGTCACGCGGCGTACAACACCAGCGTACTAGAGGCAGACTTCCTGGAAGCCGATAGCTACGGGCTAATTACCATGTGGGATGTGATTGAGCATGTGCCCAACCCGCGTGCCCACGTTGAGCGGATTGCTGACCTGTTGCAAAGCGGCGGCTACTTCGCGCTCATCACCCCGGATGTGGGCAGCACCGTTGCCAAACTAACGGGCAAGCGCTGGATTGGCTACAAACTGAGCGAAGAGCATGTGTATTACTTCAGCGTGGCCACGCTCAAGCGCCTGCTAAACGAAACCGGCTTCGATGTGCTGGATGTACGTCACGAGGGCAAATATGTAACGGCGCGGCTGTTTTTAGATCGGTTGGGCTTTTACGCGCCGTGGCTGTCGAAGCCGCTGCAAGCATTGGGGCGGGCGTTTGGGCTGAGCAAGGTATCAACGTATGTGAATCCGTTCGACATGGTGTGGATGGTCGCCCGCAAGCGCTAACCCCCCACACCAATCCAGGGCCATTGCAAAGTCAAGTTTTCACATCGCGGGGACGCTGTCCCCACACCCCTGCAAAGGGTTGGCACCCTTTGAACCCATCTTTTCGGACGAAAAGCGTCCGAAAAGACGGGGTTGGGCAGCGCCCAATCATCTGCCATGCAACTTTGCAAAAGCCCTGTACACCAACCTTACCACACTGTGAGGCCCCCCCTTCCCCCGCTATAATCTCCGTCCGAGGGGTTTGTAACCTGCACCGTGCTTTTGCGTATAGTAGGTGAACGGCCAGCACACGGTTCACGCCCCTTATGACGACCAATGGGCAACGAAGGCAAACATCGTGGCTGACCCCCAAATTGCAGACTGGGTTGCAGCAGCCCTTCATGGCGACCAGGCCGCTTTTGCGGAACTGGTTTATGCTCACCAGGACGCCGTTTACAACCTGTGCTACCGGATGCTGGGCAACAGCACCGAAGCCGAAGACGCCGCCCAGGATGCGTTCCTGAAGGCATATGTGAACCTGCGCCGCTACGACCCGTCGCGCTCGTTCAAAACGTGGGTGATGAGCATTGCGTCAAATCACTGCATTGATATGATTCGCAAACGCCGGATGCAACTGCTGTCGCTGGACGAACCGCTGCCCTCGGCGGATGCGATGGCGCTCAGCAGCAGCGAACCGGGGCCAGAATCGCAAGCGCTGCGAACCGAAATGAGCGAGGAAGTGCAGGCATTGCTAGACGAACTCCAGCCAGACTACCGGGCAGCCGTCGTGCTGCGCTACTGGTACGACTACACCTATGCGGAGATTGCCGACGCGCTCGATACCACCGAGAGCGCCATCAAAAGCCGCCTGTTCCGCGCCCGGCAGATGTTGGCACAAAAGGCACAGGCCAAACGTGATCGTGAAGACACAGCGAATCTGGGTGATTCGCTGCGAGGACGCAACAGCCTATGAGCAACGAACGCCAGGAACGCCGGATGCAGGAAGCGCTGGATGCCTCTTTGCAGCCCGACGACTACCGCGACCTGATGGAACAAGTCAAGCGTGACCCGACGGTGGGCGCACACTACGACCAGCTTCAGGACGTAGACGCCATGATGCGCGACAGCCGCCCGCAAGCTGCCCCCAGTTCCCTGCTAGATGGGATTATGGGCCGCATCGCCCAGCCGGAGACACTGCCTGCCCCGCAGCCGTTGTCATCTGGGCGGGCACTGGCGATGGGCCTGGGCATCGGGACAGTGGTGGTTGTGCCGCTGCTGCTGTTTGCCAGCATCGGCCTGTTGACCGTTTTCGGCACGGGCACCGCGCTGAGCGGGGCAGCGTTGTGGGTCGTGGGGCTGGTGGTGCTGCTGTATGGGGCTTTGGGCGGCGCGGCCAGCGTGGTGACGGCCAACCCACTGATTATCGCGCTGGTGCTGCTGATCCCGGCGGCGTGGGCGGGGCTGTGGTTTTTGGGCCGGGGCAACCGGGAGAGCGCCCGTGAGTAATCGTCGCAAGCTGGCGGGCGGCGTGGCGCTGGTACTGCTGGTGTTCGTCATCAGCCTGATTGTGCGCCGCCTGCTGGTCTTCACGCCGGACGATCTTGTCGTTCACACTGACCAGGACTTTGCACTGGAAGCTGACGCCGACAGCGGCGTAGCCGTGTTTGCGGAGTCCGTACAGATTGACCGCGATGTGGTCGGTCACACCGTCGTCGCGGCTGAAACCGTCACGCTCAGCGGGCGCACAGCCGAAGACCTGACCGTGATGGCCGAAACGGTGGACTTCAGCGGGCAGGTGAACGGCAGCGCGGTCTTCATGGCAGAAGCAGTGACGCTCAGCGGCACCATAGACGGCGAAACCGTCGTCATTGCGGAGCGGCTGACGCTGGGTGAGGGCTTCAGGGGTGTGGTCACGGCTTGCGTGGAACAGGACATCACGGGCACCTACGACGCCGCCACCATCCGGGACTGTGACCGCACCGCCTCACGCGGCATTGTCAACCGCGCCGGGGCGCAGTTGGCCAGCATTGGGGTTATCTCTCTACTGAACAACCCCGCCTCCGGGCCATTGGGCGTGCTGCTGCCGCTGCCTAACGTGCTGTTCCTGACCGGGCTGGCCGCGCTGCTGGTGACGATTTTCCCTGGCGCGGTTCGCAACATTGACACAACCGTGCGGGCCAACCCCCGCCGGATGCTGGCGACGGGCGGGCTGGTCAGCTTGATGGCTGTGGGCGTAACGGCGGCGTGGGTGGTGCTGCTGGCGTACCTGCCGTTTTTGGGGGTTATCGCGCTGCCGGTGTATTTGCTGGCGCTGCTGGCCTTTACGGTGATGCTAGGGGCGGGCTGGGTGACGCTGGCGCTGGCCGTGGGTGAGGGAATCGTCCGGCGGGTGGGCGGGCAATCGCTGCCGCCGCTTGTCGTCACGGTGATGGGTGGGTTGGTGCTGTCCGCATTGGCGTATGGGCTAAGCTGGCTGCCCCTGGGCGATTTGCTTGGGCTGGCGGTCTTCTTCCTGCTGGGGTTGGCCGGGTTGGGCGCGGCGTATGCAAGCCGGTTGGGCCGCTATGCCGTGATTGCCCGCTGATGCCCACGATTGCACGCATTACCACGCAGCCGCACACGCTGCCGCTGCGCTCACCGCTCAGGTGGGGCATTGGCCATGTGCTGCCCGCGCTCGAACATGTGCTGGTGCGCGTGGAACTGGCCGACGGCGCGGTGGGCGTGGCCGAGGCCAACCCGCGCCCGACCATCTACGGGGAAACCCCGGCGTCGGTAGAGGCGGTTATCCGGCAGCATATTACCCCGGCCCTCATCGGCCAGCCCATCGGCTCGCCAGCGGATATTGCCGCCGCCATCGGGCGCTATGCCCTGCTAAAGCATAACAACAGCGCCCGCGCCGCCGTCGATATGGCGCTGTGGAGCGCCCTCGCGCAAAGCCAGCACACCCCGCTTGCCGCCCTGCTCGGTGTAGAGAAAGAGCGCGTGCGGGTTAGCTACATCCTGGGGACGGGTGACACCGCCGCCGTGCTGCGTGAGGTTGATGACGTATACCGGGCAGGCGTGCGCGTGCTGAAAGTAAAGACGGGCAAGGACTTCGCCCATGAAACCGATCTCATCCGGCAGATTAAAGCCGCCTACCCGGATGTGGACTGCTACATCGACGCAAACGAGACGTATAGCGCCACGAACGCTGTCGCGGTGCTAAGCGCGTTTGCCGAACTCGGCGTCCGCTACTGCGAGGAACCGCTGCCGGTGCGCCAACTGCGGGAGCGGGCAGCAGTGCGCGAAGCCAGCCCGATGCCGTTGATTGCCGATGATAGCTGCTTCACGCTGCCGGACCTGGAACGCGAACTGGCCTTCAACACGTTCGACGTGCTGAACGTTAAGCCAGCGCGGAACGGCTTCACGGAGGGGTTGGCGATGGTACAGGCAGCACGAGACGAAGGCAAAGGCGTGATGATGGGCAGTCAGGCGAGTTCGGTGTTGGGCTGCTGCCACACGCTGCTGATGGCCGCCGTCGCGGGCGTGGACTTCCCCAGTGAGGGCACGTTCTTCCTCAAAGTGGACGATAGGGCCGCTATCCCGCTGGTGGAGGGGGTTACCAGCATCCGTGACCTGGAGCCGATTGCACAGCAGTATATCTCGTGAACCGCCGCCTGATTGCCATCATCACCCTGTTTGTGACGGCTGCCTGGCTGCACGGACGCGCCCTGCCCATCCTGGAAGGCGGGGATGAGTGGCTGCAACTCGCCTATGTGGAACACCTCCGGGCCACAGGCACCCTCCCGGACCGCGCCGCGAGCCAAACATCCCCGGTGCGCCAGCAAAGCGGCCAGCCGCCGCTCACCTACGCGGTGAGTGCGCTGCCCCTCATCCTGCTGGACGTGCCGCCCATCGACACGCAGGCGGTGTGGGACGGCCTCCAACGGGATAGCAACAACTGGTTCACCCCGCCAGATCGGTTCAACCGCCGGGATAACAACAACGTTTTCTATCTGTCTAACGCGCCCGCCAGCAACCCCGACGTGGTGGCGGCTGTGCGGGCCGTCCGCTGGCTAGCGCCCGTGTACGGTGTGGTGGCGATCATCGCGGCCTATGGCGCGGCCTGGGAGGTGTTCCGGGCGCGGGGGTGGGCACTGACGGCGGCGGCGCTGTTCGCGTTCACACCGAGCTATGTTCATGCCAACAGCTTTTTGACCACCGACGGCGGCGCGGCAATGTTCGGCACGCTGCTCGTGTGGCTGGCGCTGGTAACGCTGCGGCATGGGGCAAGCTGGCAGCTTTCACTGCTGACGGGACTCACGCTGGGGTTGGCGGGGCTGGCGAAGGTCAGCACGCTGTTGCTTGCGCCCACCGTTGGGTTGGCGCTGCTGCTGGCCGTCATCCGTGAACGGGGCGGGCGCGGGGTCGTGCTGCCCGTCATTGGTCACGGGGCGCTGGTGGCCGTGCCCTTTGCGCTGACGTTCGGCGTGTGGGTGGGGTGGGGCTGGCTGGCCTATGGCGATCCGGTTGGGACGGCAACGCACCGCTTCCCCGGCCACTTCTACGACCCGCCGCTGGGCGTGGCCGAGGTGCTGGCCCGCTTGCCGGAGGTTTACTTATCGTATTGGGGCAAGTTCGCCAGCGCGGTCTATTTGCACCCGGCCACCTACCTTACGCTAACTGTTATCCTGCTTGGGATAAATTTGGGATATATGAGGGTATATCCCAAGAAAATACACACCCCACACATAATTTTACTTGGGATAACCGCTGCGAGCATGTTGGCAGGGGTGTGGTACTGGGTGGCAACGGTTAACTTTATCACCGGGCGGCTGCTGTTCCCGGCGCACATCGCCTACGTGATGCTACTCACAGGCGGAGCCTACACACTGGCGGGCCGCTCCCCCAAGCTGACCGTGCCCCTGCGGGCGCTGCTGGTGGTTCCGGCGGCAGTCACCAGTGTGATTATCGCCCCCGCCGTGATTGACGCGGCTTACAGTCCGCCAGATGAGGCGGACATCGCAGCCGTGCCGCTCACGCAAACGCCGTTCGTGTTTGACGCGACGATTCAACTGGTGGGCTGGCACACCGACGCCGACGCGATCACCTCCGGGGAGTTGGTGACGGTGACGCTGTGCTGGCGCGTGCTGGCCGCAACAGCGCGTCCGGCGGCGTATGCGTTCCGTATGGTCAAGGACGGGGTGCCCGTCGGTGAGCGGACAACGGTTCACGGGCTGGGGCGCTATGACAGCGCACAGTGGACACCGGGGTATGCCTTCTGTGATGCGCTGGATGTGCCCGTTGGCACCGTTGAACCGGGCATGACGTATGACCTGCTGCTGGTCATGCTGGACGCACAAACGGGCGCGGTCAATTGGCGGGCGACGACCCCTGACGGGGTGCCGGTTGCATTCCCGGTATTGGGGCAGGTGGTGGGGCGGTGATTACTGCCAGCGCACCCCAAATGACCGTTCGCAGATGCCGCTGTCGTTGCTAAAGTCCATGCGGTAGGCCACGCGCCCCGTCGCCCGGTGCAAAATGACCAGTTCACAGTCATACGCCGGGAAGTTTTGCACCTGCACGGCCACCGCCAGCCAGCGCGACCCCGGCGACCACCAGGCGTGCATGTGTGCCGCGCCCGTAAAGTCCGTCACCTGCCGCAGTGAGCCGTCCGTCATGGAACCGGTGTACAGGTTGCGCTCCAGGTTATCCTGATACAAAAACGCCAGCAGCGGCACATCATCCGACCAGAACGGGTTGACCTGATAGGTATCGCCCGGTACGCCGCCCGTAAAGTTAATTATCTGCGGTGCGGCGGGGTTCGTAGAGGCGGCAAACACGTCAATGCGGTTTTCGCGGGTGGTCGTCGTAACGGCCACCCACGTCCCGTCTGGCTTCCAGTCCAGCCGCCGGATGCGCTCTACGGGCGGAAGCTGCGCCACCTGTGCCGCTTCGCCCATCGCCAGCGTGTACACATGCAGCGTGTGGCCGCCGTCGCCAGTAGGCAGCGTGTACACCAACTGGTCGGCCTGGCGTGACCACGCATAGGGGATGCCCTGGTCTGTGGCACGGGCCGCGTCAATGGGCTGCGGCTGGCCGTCGCGCAGGCTCATGTGGTACAGGAAGTAATCGCTCAGCGTGTCGCCCGGCGGGCCGTCCCGCGTTTGCAAAACCGCACAGTCATCGCCCCGGCAGTCCATCTGCACATTGCCCAGCACGCGCTCGGCCACCTGCGCGGCGATGTCGTAGCGCCACAACTGCCGCGTGCGCCGCTGCGCGTAATAATACAGATAGCGGCTGTCTGAGGCGAACCACTGAAAATTGCGGGTCACGTTGCTGTCGATCAGAAGCGGGTCCGCGCCGCCCGGCTCATGATACAGGCTGTACACGTTGGAGACGTTGTTGCCCGCCGGGGAATACACCACCCGGAACTGGTTTTGGTCATCGGGTGTTTGAATCACGCGGTCTGCCGAGGGGTTGTAGCGCGTGACAAACGGGTTTTCGATCTGGCGCACAATGCCCGACGGAAAGTCGATTTGCAGCGCATCGGTCCCCGCAGACAGGATGAGGCTATCCTCATTGCTGTGTTGGGCCAGCCCGACG
>DAOTTY010000377.1:0-5074 GCA_034437575.1 Anaerolineae bacterium
CATTTTGACAAGCATTTTACCTTATTCTGCATTTGTGAAAAATGTCACATATGAACGTGCCTTCGGTCACTGCCCCAAAAGGGCATTTAAGGGGATACTTATGGTCAACAGGGGGTAAAATGGAGCAACCAACAAAATAGAAAGGATGGTTATTGACTATGAAAGTTTTGGTTGCATATGCCAGCGCTCACGGGTCTACGGCAGAAGTAGCTCGCTTCGTGGGGCGCACGTTAGATGTGTATGATGTTGAAGTTACAGTTGCCCATGCAAACACCGTGACTGACGTTGCCACCTACGATGTTATCGTGATGGGGTCAGCGGTTCACGGCAGCATGTGGCTCCCCAGCCTGTCACAGTTTATGTTCCGCTTTGAAGAGGTTTTGGCCGAAAAACAGCTTTATTTGTGGTTGAGTTGCATTATCGTGCTGGAAGACAACGGGCGCGAGAAGGCAATTGAAAAGTATATCTGGCAAGAGGCCCTCAACCGGCTGAAGCTGTCGCAAGATCGGCTGCAAGTTTTTGCCGGAAAGATGGACTGGAGCCAGATTGAAGGGAATGAGAAGTGGATTCTCTCCCATCACTATGAGGGTAAAGAACTGCCGGGGCGTGTGCGGGGGGACTACCGTAACTGGCAGGCGATTGCACAATGGGTTCACACCATTGCCGAAGTGCAGCAGTTCCCGTTGGATTTTTCAGACGTACACGACAACGACGAGACGACGGTGAAGGATGAAACCGTCACCGAAGAAGATGTTAAAAACCTGGCATGGCCTGATAATCCGGGCGAATCCGCGTCAATCTAAATGCAATTTTTTCTACATATAACCTTATATACAATGGAAAGGACGCACAATGGCAAACGACAAGCGCATGGCACACCTCACAGAACTGGGGCTTCGCAACCTCCACGACATCTACTGGAACCTGCACCGCTCCCAGCTTTACGAGATCGCCATCAAGCACAACGAAGGCTCTGTTGCCCAATGGGGGCCGCTGGTGGTTCGTACAGGTATCCACACCGGGCGCTCACCGAAAGATCGCTTTGTGGTGAAGGAACCGTCTACCGAGAACGAAATCTGGTGGGGCAACACCAACCGCCCATTCAAGCCAGAAACGTTCGACCAGATTCAGGCCAAAGTGACGGCCTACCTGCAAAATGCAGACATCTTCGTGCAAGACTGCTGGTGTGGTGCCGATGAAAAATATCGTCTCCCAGTCCGCATTCTCACCGAAGATGCCTGGCACAACATGTTCGCCCGCAACATGTTCCGCCAGGCCACAGAAGAAGAACTGGAAAACTTTGAGCCAGAATACACCGTCATCAACGTGCCCAGCTTCCGTTCTGACCCGGAAGTGGACGAAACCAACTCGCAAACGTTCGTGCTGGTCAACATGGCCAAAAAGCTGATTCTCATCGGCGGCACCAGCTACGCCGGTGAAATCAAGAAGTCGGTCTTCAGCATCATGAACTACCTGCTGCCCAAGCAGGGCGTGCTGAGTATGCACTGCTCCGCCAATACCGACCTCAACGGCGAAAACCCGGCAGTCTTCTTCGGGCTAAGCGGTACCGGCAAAACAACCCTCTCGTCCGACTCCAACCGCCTGCTGATTGGCGACGATGAGCACGGCTGGGCCGATGACGGCATCTTCAACTTCGAGGGCGGCTGCTATGCCAAGGTGATTAAGCTGTCGCCTGAAGGCGAGCCGGAAATCTACGCCACCACGCGCAAGTACGGCACCATCCTGGAAAATGTGGTGATGAACCCGCAAACTCGTGACCTGGACCTGGACGACGACAGCTACACGCAGAACACACGGGCGTCCTACCCGCTGACGAGTATCCCGAACATTTTGCCAGAAGCCAGGGCCGGGCACCCCAACAATGTGATCTTCCTCACGGCAGACGCCTTTGGTGTGCTGCCCCCGGTAAGTAAGCTAACGCCCGCCCAGGCCATGTATCACTTCCTCAACGGGTACACGGCGAAGGTTGCCGGGACTGAAAAGGGCGTAACCGAGCCGCAGGCCACGTTTAGCGCGTGCTTTGGTGAGCCGTTCATGCCGCTGCACCCGGCAGACTACGCCGAACTGCTGGCGGAAAAGGTGCGTAAGCATGGTGCGAATGTGTGGCTGGTCAACACAGGCTGGACGGGTGGCCCGCACGGTGTGGGCAGCCGCATGAAGCTGAGCCACACCCGCGCCATGATTACCGCTATCCTGGACGGGACGCTGGCGGAGGTCGAAACGCAGCAGGAACCGTTCTTCGGCCTGCACATCCCGGTAAGCTGCCCCGGCGTGCCCGATGAAGTCCTTACGCCGCGTGCGACCTGGGCTGACAAAGCCGCTTACGATGCGAAGGCCAAAGACCTGGCGGCACGCTTTGCGGAGAACTTCAAGAAGTATGCAGACCGCGTGACCGACGAAGTTAAAGAAGCTGCCGGTCAGGTGCAGGCATAACGACCAACTAACGCAGGGGCGCAGCCGGCTGCGTCCCCCGCAAAAACGTCCAGCGTAACGACTCAGCCCTCCCCCCTCGCCTGGCCGCGCAGCGGCGGTCGGGGAGGGGGATTTAGGGGGGAGAGGGCACAAAACCTCGCCACAGGGTGTATTTCACCCCCCCGCGTTGCTACAATCCGCACCAACACGAACCCACAACAATGAAAGCACCGCCCATGACCCGCAGGCGTTTAATCTTTGGTGCCAGCTTTTTGGTGAGCGCCTTTTTCTTCTGGTTAGCCTTCCGCGAACTGGACCCCACCGCCTTCTGGACCAGCATCCAACAGGCCAACGTGCCGCTGCTGCTGCTGGGCATGGGTGTGTACGGCATCGCTGTGACGATTATCACGCTGCGCTGGCAGTTTTTACTGCGCTCCGCTGCCGATGTGCCGCTGGCCAAACTGATTCCGCTGGTGGCGATTGGCTACATGGGCAACAACATCTACCCGTTCCGCAGCGGCGAAATTTTGCGGATTGTGCTGCTGCGGCGCAACCACGACGTGCCCTATGCACGCGGCGCGACAACCGTCATTGTAGAGCGCGTGTTTGACGGGCTGGTGATGCTCACCTTTTTGATTACGCCCCTCACCTTCCTGGGCATCGCCCCACCAAATGTGCAGCGCATCGCCACGCTAACGCTGCCCCTGTTCCTGACGGCGCTGGCCGTGTTCTTTGTGCTGGCCGCCCGCCCGAACTGGCTGCGCGGGCTGGTCAATTTTGTAGCGCGGCTGCTCCCCGGCAGGCTGCGTGAGGTCGTGACCTCACTCAGCGAGGAGATCATCAACGGGCTGGCGGGGTTGCGCTCCCCGGCAGATTTGGCAGGGGCGATTGTCGCATCGTATGCAACGTGGGCCGTCGAGGCGTCCGTTTACTGGATTGTGGCGTTTGCGTTCGACCTGTCGCTGAGCTACTGGGTGATGCTGGTCGTCGTCGGCGCGGTGAATTTGGCGGGGTTGGTGCCCGCCCTGCCAGGGAACGTCGGTGTGTTTCAGTTTGTCGTGGTGGAGGTATTGGTCGCAGCGGGCGTGTCGGCGGTAGCGGGCGTGGCGCAGGCGTATGCTGTCGCCGTGCATATCGTCATCTGGCTGCCGCCGACGGTGGCGGGCGCGTACTTCCTGGCGCGGCAGGGCTTGAGCCTCAGTGCTGTGACCCGCGCCGAATCGTTGCAGCAGTCCGCTGTGAGCGATGCAGCCTGACACACGCCGCCGGCTCAATGACCTGAACCGCCGCTTCTACGCGGTCACTGCGGAAGCCTTCGACGCCACACGCGGGCATCCCTGGCCGGGGTGGGCGCGGCTGCTGCCCCACATTCCGGCGCGGCGTCCTGTGCGCGTGCTGGACGTGGGCTGTGGCAATGGGCGCTTTGGGGTATACCTCGCGGAGCAGTTGCGCGGCCCGGTTCACTACACTGGCCTGGACAACAACCCCACCCTGCTGGATGCGGCCCGGTTCGCGCTGGAGGGTTTTAAAACCGTTCAATCATCGTTTGTAAACGGTGATATGATTGACGGTGACCTGCCCCCCGGCCCGTTTGACGGGGTAGCCGCGTTCGGGGTGGTTCATCATGTGCCGGGGAATGCAGCGCGGCTGGCGTGGGTGCGGCGGCTGGCCGCGTGTGTGGCCCCCGGCGGCGTGCTGATGTTGGCCGCATGGCGCTTTACAGAAAGCGAGAAGCTGCGGTCACGGCTGGCGGACTGGCCCACCGACTACGAGCATGAACCGGGGGACTATCTGCTAGACTGGCGGCGCGGCGAGCGGGCGCTGCGCTACTGCCATTATGTGGATGACGCCGAACATGCGCGGCTCGTCGCCGCAACCGGCCTTACAGAGGTGAACACCTATCGCGCTGACGGTCACGACGGGCGGATGAACCGGTATAGTGTGCTGCGGCGGGTGTAGCGAGGACAGTCATGCCACCCAAAGACAAACGCCGTCCCGTTATATGTGGTAGTCACGTTTACCGCCCCGGCCCAGGCCAACAACACACGAGGAAATCCCCTATGACAACACCATTTGACACGCAATCCACGCAAGATGCACCCCTTGTTACCGCCCCAGACGGCTCTACCGTTCGCATCCTGACGGCCACCAGCAGCGCCAGCAGCATCCATGTGCGGCTGCAAGGGGTGTCGATTACCGTGCAGCACAAAACCGTTGACGAAATCTGGTACGTCACTGCTGGCATGGGCGAAATGTGGCGTTTACAGAATGACCGCGAAGAAACAGTTCCGTTGCAACCGGGCGTGTCTGTGTCGATTCCTGTTGGCACAACCTTTCAGTTCCGCAGCACGGGGGATACACCCTTAGAGGCCGTGTGCGTGACCATCCCGCCCTGGCCGGGCGAAGACGAAGCAATCGTCATGCTGGGCGCGGGTCCGTGGGAACCGTCACAACGCTGAAACAAGGGGTGTGCTATACTGCGAGTATGTAGCGCCGAACAATGTATAACGTGTTGGGTTGACCTGTGCAGCGTAACGACTCAGCCCTCACCCCAACCCCTCTCCCGAACGGGCCTGTAGCCCTGGGAGAGGGGCTTAAACAGCAGCACCCGGTGCCTGCCCCCGCGAAACTGTAGGCGCGG
>DAOTTY010000378.1:0-10294 GCA_034437575.1 Anaerolineae bacterium
TTCAGGTCACTTAACTCGCGTTCGGCATCCAGCATCCGCTGCAAAGACTTTTCTGCCGCCTTGTGCTTGCTTACATCACGGATGGTACACACCATATCCGTGTGTTCGCCGCCACGGAAACGCACCGGGGCAATCGTGATTTCCGCTTCAAACAGGTTTTCAGGCTGGCTACGCATTATCACCTCCAATGACCCCGGCTCGCGCTCTGCTTGAACGCGCCTGAGTACCGCGCTCAGGGCATTCTGGTCGCTGTCGTCCAGCAGGTCAGCCAGTGGCAGGCCAAACACTTCCGTTTGGCCTAACTCGAACAGCGTTTCAAAGGCGCGGTTCGCTTGCAGCACGGCCCCATCGGGTGCCAGCAGCACGATGGCATCGTGCGTGCGGTTCAGGATGGCTTCCAGGCGCTCTTTAGCGTCATTAAGCTGGGCTGTATGCTCGCGCACACGGTCTTCGAGTTCCTGGCTGTGGTTGCGCTCTTCAGTGAACATCCACAGGTTTTGAATGGCGGTGGCTGCGTGCTCAGCAAAGGCCACCAGCCCCTCCTGGTCCCAGCGTGAGAAGGCATTCAACTGGGTGCTTTGCAGGTCCAGCACGCCGATAACCCCGGTACGGCCCCGCAGCGGCACCACCAACTCGGAGCGGGTACGCGGTTCGCTGGGCAGGTAATGGTCCACGTTGCGAACATCTGGCGCATAAACAATTTGCCCCTTACGGATGCCCTCGGCCACCAGGCCCTCGCCGTCTATGGATAGGGCCGCCGTCGCCCCAACCTGATAGTCCCCGGCGCGGGCAAACCGAATCACCTGCCCGTTGCGCTGGTTAACCAGCATCACGCCGCAGTCGGTTTTACCAAACACATTAACCACCGTTTGGGCGATGGTGTGGCACAGGTCGTCTATCGTGTTGTTGGCGCTTAACGATGTGAACAGAAACGCATTCTGGCGGCTGATGGCTTCCAAGACGGAATCGGTGCGGCGCATTACCGCTTCTTGCTGCATGGTTTGCAGCAGCATCCCCACCTGGTCAGTCACAGCGGCGATGCGATGAATATGGCGTGGGGTGAACTGGTGGGGCTGGTCGCCATCCAGGTTGAGGATGCTGATAACCTGGTTGTTCATACGAATAGGGATGCCCACCCACGCCCGAATCCAGGTGCCTTCGGGCAGGTCCACCCAGTCAGGGTCAGCGTGTGTATCGGGGATGGACAACACGCCACTTGCGGTCACCATTGCAGCCAATAGGGGGTAGGTATCAAAAAAGTTGATTGTACCCAGCATTGCTTCGTAATCGGGCGGGTAGCCCCGGTAGTATGTTTGGGTGACGCTGGTGGGTTCTGTCGTGAAGATGCTGGCACCGGTGTAGGGCACAAGCACTGCAATCACGTCGAACAGCGCTTCCATTGCTGCCTGTGGGGTGGCAATAGGGATGCGGCTTAGTTGTTGCCCGGCTTGCACAATCAGGCGGCTGTCAGCCAGTTCAATGCAAGTCTCAATCCAGTCTAATACGTCGCCTAATGTGAGGCGTGCTGTGTTAAGCACCCCATCAATGTTTTCGTGGCGAGCGGTAGATGAAGGTGCCACGCCATTCACCACCAGCGCGATGGGCGCATGGGGGCAGTTTTGGCGTAGGCACTGAACGAGGTCACTATTGCTGTGGGTGGGTGCTAGCAGGATGACATCCACGGCGGTGGATGATGAAGGTGGGCATTGATCGGTGACGCGGATTTGCAAGTGTTGTGATGCGCTTGTGTGCTGCGTCAACCAATCGGCTAGATCACCAGCCCATGCCGTATCTCCAAATAGGAGAACGTGTATTTTGGGTTGTGTGAGGTCGTTTGTTGATGGCGATGAATGTCTACGGTGGGTCATAATGGGCAGTGTGTCATGTGGTGGTTGTGGACTGAATGAATGTTGTTAGTTTGTTCAAGTTGGCTACACTATCTTAACACAAGTGTAAGGACTCATTCAAAACATCGGCCTTCTCCCCCCGCCCCAGGTCGTGTGTGGGAGAAGGACACAGCGACAAATGTCGCAGGGGAGTGAGAGGCACGCTGGGTCGTTACACACAGGTACTCACGATGGGATCAAAAGAGTTAAAAACTCATGGTATATAACAAAAAAGAAATTAACAACACAAAAAATGCACCCCTTACCGAAATCTAACACCCCCGCCCGTTTTTTAGCGGGGGTGTTCCTGGTTGCCCTGGCCGCGCTTGCCCTGTTTGACCTCTGGTTCCCCGGCCTGTGGCTGGTGTTGGGTGGCGTTGCCATCCTGTATGATGTGATGCGGCAGCAGCGCACCCGTCCCTGGCAGGTGGGCTGGCTGCTGGTCGCAGCGGGCGGGCTGTTGTGGCTGCGAGCCAGCCTCAGCGCACACGGCCTGGGCAGCGCCTTCGTCGTGCTGCTGCTGGTTTTGGGCAGCCTGCTGGCGTTCACCGTTGATATTGGGCGTTTTTTACGACTATGACCTGACAGGTATAGGCGCACGACAGCGGGGACACTGGTTTTCTGCAACGAATATGTGCCAGTGGCGAATTGGTCAACGAGACTGACCGGGTTTTTGCTATCATGGAAACCGTCATGATGGATGCCAGCGGCACCAGCAGCGACGACATCTTCCAGAAGAAGTAACGATCCCCTGCGCGTGGGGCACCCCCGTTGTGCCCCGCGCTGCTTAACCCGCCCGGCTGGTGATCCACACGCCATCGTCGGGGTTGTTGTCGTCACTCCGCATGTGAAAGATGCGATGTTTTTGGCGGCGGGCGTCATCTTCCGTTAGCCAGAAGGCCAGCCGCCGCCCCTTATACGCTGCCAGATGTTCTAATGCGGCAATCACATGGGCGCAGGCCACCCCGTTGTAACGCGACCATGCACAGGTACATGTGGCCTTTACCTCACCATCCGGGTTGAATTGTACCTCAACAAGGTGGTTGTTGGGGGCGCTGGTGCGGCTTTCCACCACAAAGCGGTTCAGATTGATGGGTAAAATCTTCAGGTTTCGGCTGCGGGCCTGAATCTTCTTGATTTGCCTGGGCTTTTTCATCCTTGCAACCTTTCACTCAACTGTTCTAATTATACAGTCGATTCGTTCGCTTTTGTATAGGAACTCTATAAAAGTGCCGGGGGCCATCTCCACGTTGACAAGTTGTGGGCTTTCGCAGACGATTGGCAAAACCTATCGGCCAGTCCATCTTTGCGGAGTGAACCCCATGCCCGACCATGCACGCCCTATCCGTGTGATGCGAATCATTGCGCGGCTCAACATTGGCGGCCCGTCCATTCATGTGTCCCTGTTGGCCGAGCGGCTGCCCAAAAATACGTATGAAACGAAACTGGTGGTGGGCAGCCTGAGCGCAGACGAGGGCGATATGTCTTATTACGCGCACGACCTGGGTGTGATACCGGAGGTGGTGCCGCAACTGAGCCGCGAAATTAGCCCGATACGCGATATGCAGGTGTTGGCTGCGGTGCGCCGCCTCATCCGGGACTATCAGCCAGATGTGGTTCACACCCACACCGCCAAAGCCGGGTTCATCGGGCGGCTGGCGGCCCGGTTAGAAGGTGTGCCGGTGATCGTGCATACCTTTCATGGGCATGTGTTCAAAGGCTACTACGGCAGGTTGAAGTCTTATGCGTTTGTGCTGCTAGAGCGGCTGGCGGCCCGGTGGGCCGATACCATCATCACCCTGACGGACAGCCTGCGCCGCGAACTGGTGGAGGAGTACGGCATCACACGCAAGGGGCGCATTACAGTGCTGCCGCTGGGCCTGGACCTGGAGCCGTTTGCCAATGTAGAGCGCAAAACGGGTGCGTTCCTGCGCGAGTGGAACATCCCGACGGATGTGCCAGTGGTAGGGATTGTGGCGCGGCTGGCCCCGGTCAAGAACATCACGCTGTTTTTAGACGCAGCCCAACTGGTGTTACAGCAAAAGCCGGAGGCGCGCTTTCTTATTGTGGGGGATGGGGCTGAGCGCAACGCGCTGTGTGACCACGCCGAAGCGCTGGGCATCATGAACCGGGTGACGTTTACGGGCTGGCGTAAGCACACGGCTGGCGTTTATGCGGATATAGATGTTAAGGTGATTAGCAGCAAAAACGAGGGGACGCCCGTGACGTTAATCGAGGCGCTGAGTGCGGGATGCCCGGTGGTATCAACGGATGTGGGGGGGGTGAGCGAACTGCTGGACGGCGGGGCGCTGGGTAAGCTGGTGCCGCCGGGGGATGCGGAAGCAATGGCGACAGCGATTGTGGACACGCTGGACAACCCGCCGGACCCGGCCCCGGCGCGGGAGGCGATGCTGGAACGTTACGGCATTGATCGGCTGGTGCGCGACATTGACAGCCTGTATCAAGGGCTGCTCACACGGAAGAAGGCCAATCCGCGCACGGAGGGTTAGTCGGCGTCGGTGGCATTGGCTGCCAGCTTGAATGTCACTTTGCGGTACACATCGCTGAGGGCCAGTTCACACCCAATCGCCGGGAGTTCCACCTGCGCGTCCAAGCCGTCGAAGTCGGTTAGTGACCATGTGCCCCCGCCCATGCGGGTGTAGCGCTCGATGTGGGCGTCCGTTTGCGATACAAGCAAATATATCTGCAACGACGGTATGCTGCGGTAAAGCTGGAACTTGCGGCCCCGGTCCCGCGCCTCTGTAGAGGGTGACAGCACCTCAATCACCAAATTCGGGTTCACGAGTGTGTCGAATATGCCGCCGAGCAACTGCACCTCACCGCACACCACGCTTAAATCGGGATACACATATGACTTCAGTTTATCAACGTGAACACGCATATCGCTGGCGTAAGTCTCACATGGGCGGTCAGCAAGCTGTATGTTCAGTGATGTTTGGGTATTGCCAGTAATCAGACTGTGCTTACGACTGGCCCCTACCATTGCCACAACTTGGCCGTCTACAAACTCGTGCTTCGACTCGGCTTCAGCTTCAAATGCGAGATATTCCGCCTCCGTCCATGCGTCATCTTTGGGCAATGCAGACATAGGATGACTCCTGAGATTTACCTTACGGTATGGTACAGGATAGCGATTCCCTCCAACCAGTGCCCAGACCTGACCATCCACAAACTCATGCTTGAACTCAGTCTCAGCCTCAAAAGCCAGATAATCGGCTTCCGTCCAGGTGCCGCCTTCGGGCTTTGTAGGCATAAACTCACCCCTCACCAAACAGGCAACAAAAAAGCGCGTAACCTGCATCAGCAGGCCACGCGCTTTCGCCCGTCGAAACCAGCTAGAAGTTAGCTGGCGAAGATCAGGGTGCCGCAGCTACCTGGAACCCACACGGAGGTGAATTCGCTGGTGCGGACGAGCACCCACTGAATCTGCACGATGGAGGATTCGCCGACGGTGGTTTGCTGACCAAAATAGCTAACCACGCGGTGCTGGTCACCGGGTGTGAGCGGTGCAACGGAGGTGATGTCGTTGCCGTCGGGCGCGTCGAAGCTGGAGCAGCCACCAATCACGAAGCGGAACAGGTCGGTGTTTTCTTCCACGATGGTGCTGGTGGGGCTGGTTTCCTCGTCATCCTGAGCGGCAACGGTAAGTACCCCCGCCGTCATCACAGCGATGACAGCCACGAAAATAAGCAGGTAACGCTTGCAGAACATTGAAAAGTCTCCTTGTTGCAGGTGGGCACGATGCCCAGGCCATATGATTAAGGGATAAATTCCCTTGACAGTTCACAAACTGCCGCTGGGTATCATACTCTCGAATAGCAGTGCAGGCAATATTCATAAAGATGAGGTAACGGCTCAGCCCTCACCAGGGCGGTGTGGTTGATTTCAGGGTCAGTTCGTGCTACGCTTTTGTGGTGATTCATAACAGAATCTCCCCCTTAGTGAGTGGGCTGCCAACACAGCACATTGGCTTTGTGTCCCCATTTGACAACTTTCACACGCTGGCGTATACTACCTGTTCACCTGTAGTTACATTGCACCATGCGCGTATCCCGTTGACGGCGGTTCAGTCAGCGGCGTTATCTACACCCTAGTCCCACCCCAGCATAGTATGCGACTGAGGAGCAACAACCCCCGTGCCAGCACTAAATCGTGTCAAAAATTATGCACGCACCGAGGAAACGCAGTCCCTCCCATCGTTGATTGAAGTTCAGCTTCAGTCCTACCAATGGTTTATCGAACACGGCCTCACCGATCTGTTTGATGAGATCAGCCCGATTGAGAGCTTCAATGGCGACCTGCTGCTCTACCTTCCCGGCTCTAGCAGGGAAGCCCAGGAGTTCGACCTGACATACTGGTTTGAAGAGCCGAAGTATTCCGTTGACCTGTGTATTGAGCGCGACATGTCTTACGCCGCGTCGCTGCATGTGCGTGTGGCCCTTGTCAACCGCGATCAGGGCGATGAGGTCATCACGGCAGACATTTTCATGGGGGACTTCCCCGTGATGACGGAAAAAGGCACCTTCATCATTAACGGAACCGAGCGCGTGGTCGTCAGCCAGTTGATTCGCTCTCCGGGTGTTTACTTCGATGCCGAAGAAGACCGCACCACCGGGCGGCGTATGGCCAATGCCAAGCTCATCCCAGATCGGGGGGCGTGGATGGAGTTTGAAACCCACAAAAACGACTACCTCAAGATCAAGTTCAACCGCAAGCGTACCGTTCCGGTAAGTGTGCTGCTGCGGGCACTGGCCGCCGTTGACGACGGGATGCCGCCGGAGATGTGCCCTATCAAAGAGGGCACCGACGAAGAACTGATGGCCCTGTATGCTGAATCTGATGATGATGATGTTCATCGTTACATGGAAAGCACGCTGGACAACGAGCCGGTGTGGGATTTGCGCCCTAACCAGACGATTGCTGAGGCCGCCCTGCTGGAATTTTACCGCAAGATGCGCCCTGGCGACCCGCCCACGCTGGAAAACGCCCGCGAGTATTTGGTAGGGCAGCTATTTGACCAGCGTCGCTATGACCTGGAGCGCGTGGGGCGCTACAAGCTGAACCAGCGCCTGCAAACCGACGGCATCGTATCGCGCAGCACGCGCACCATTACCAAGATGGACATTATCAAGGTTGTGGAGCGCATCATCAATATCAACAACAATAAAGTTGATCCTGATGACATTGACCACCTGGGCAACCGCCGTGTGAAGACGGTGGGCGAACTGGTGCAAAACAAGCTGCGTGTGGGCCTGCGCCGCATGGAGCGCGTGGTGAAAGAGCGTATGTCCATCAAAGAGACGGACAACATGACGCCTGTCGCGCTGGTGAACATTCGTCCAGTCGTGGCCAGCATCCGCGAGTTCTTCGGCAGTTCACAGCTTTCGCAGTATATGGAGCAGACGAACCCGCTGGCCGAATTGACCCACAAGCGCACCATTTCTGCATTGGGGCCGGGCGGCTTGCGCCGTGAGCGGGCCGGCTTCGACGTGCGCGACGTTCACCACAGCCACTATGGGCGCATCTGCCCGATTGAAACCCCGGAAGGCCCGAACATCGGTTTGATTGGCCGCCTGGCGAGTTACAGCCGCGTCAACGAGTATGGCTTCATCGAAACCCCTTACCGGAAGGTGCGGCATGAGCTGCCCATCGACCACGACGACCTGCTGGGCCGGATGCTGGGTGATGACATCGAAAACGATGGCGACGAAATCGTGTTTGAAGAAAACACCGTTGTTGATGAGGCCATGCTGAAAACCCTGCGGGAGATGAGCCTGGAAGTGGTGCCCGTGCGCCCATATGTCACCGATCAGGTGGAGTACCTGTCTGCTGATGACGAAGACCACTTCATTATTGCACAGGGGAATGCCCGCCTGGACGAGCGCAAGCAGTTTGTGAGTGACCGTGTGTCTGTGCGTCACGCGCAGAAGTTCCTTAACACGCCCGCCCGCCGTATCGACTATATGGACGTGGCCCCGCGCCAGATTGTGGGCATCAGTGCGGCTCTTATCCCGTTCCTGGAGCATGACGACGCCAACCGTGCGCTGATGGGGTCCAACATGCAGCGCCAGGCGGTGCCCCTGCTCAAGCCAGATACGCCCATCGTCAGCACTGGCATGGAGTCTCAGGCTGCGTATGACAGCGGTCAGGTGATTGTGTGCGAACACGATGGCGACGTGACCAGCGTGCAGGGCGACCGGATTGTCATCCGCACGCACGATGGCGAAGAAATCATCTACCGCCTGCGGAAGTATGACCGCTCCAACCAGTCTACGTGCATCGACCAGAAGCCCGTGGTCATTAAAGGCCAGCAGGTGCGCCGGGGCGATGTCATTGCCGACAGTTCATCTACCTATGAAGGGGCGCTGGCCCTGGGCCAGGATGTGTTGGCGGCGTTCCTTAGCTGGGAGGGCGGCAACTACGAGGACGCGCTGCTCATCAGTGAGGACCTGCTGCGGAATGACAAGTTCACGTCCATTCACATCGAAAAGCACGAGGTCGAAGCACGCGATACCAAGCTGGGACCAGAGGAAATCACCTACGACATCCCGAATGTGGGTGAAGAGGCGCTTAAAGACCTGGATGAACACGGTATCATCCGCATTGGGGCGGAGGTCGGCCCCAACGACATCCTCGTGGGTAAGATCACCCCCAAGGGTGAAAAGGAACTCTCGCCAGAAGAGAAGCTGCTGCGGGCCATCTTCGGTGAGCAGGCCCGCGAAGTGAAAGACACCTCCCTGCGCCTGCCGCACGGTGAGCGTGGTAAGGTGGTGGACGTGAAGACGTTCACCCGCGATGAACACCGTGACCTGCCTGCTGGTGTGGAAAAGATGGTGCGTGTGGCCATCGCGCAGCGCCGTAAGTTAACGGTGGGTGACAAGATGGCAGGCCGCCACGGGAATAAGGGTGTGATTTCTAAGATCGTGCCGATTGAGGATATGCCGTTTTTGGACGATGGGCGCTCGATTGAGATCATTCTGAACCCGCTGGGGGTGCCGGGGCGTATGAATATCGGCCAGGTGTTAGAAATTCACCTGGGCCTGGCGGCAGACCGCCTGGGCTTCCGCGCTGTGACGCCTGTTTTCGACGGGGCGAAGGAATGGGAAATCCAGTCAGAGTTGGGCCGGGCCTGGCTGATTGACCACGCCTGGAAGATTATTACTGAGCGTGCCTGGAAGTGGCTGAAGCAGTTTGAGTATGACCCGATTGAGATTAAGGACGACGACGAGGCCCGTCGCCTGTACTGCTATGAGCACATGAAGGACATGCCAGAGTATGACCACGACTTGCTGATGCACGATAAAGTGTATTTGCGGCGGTCGATACTCAACGAGTGGCTGAAGGAACGTGGTTATAACCCTGAAGAAATCATGGTGTATGATGTGACGGGTTTGCCTGTAGAAGAACGCGCTCGTCGTGATGACAACGCCTACAGCGTGGCCCTGCGTGAGTGGGCTGAGTACGTTGATCCTGAGTATGTCATTCCAGATGACCTGGACCGCCGCGAGCTAGAAGAACACGTCCGCCGGGTTCAGTTCCGCACCAGCGAACCGGCTCCGGTTTTTGGTAAGGCCAAGTTGTACGATGGTAAAACGGGTGAGCCTTTCGACCGGGCGGTAACCGTCGGTCAGATGCACATACTCAAGCTGGCCCACCTGGTCGAAGACAAGGCCCACGCCCGCAGCACCGGCCCGTACAGCCTCGTTACCCAGCAGCCGCTGGGCGGTAAGGCGCAGTTCGGCGGCCAGCGCTTTGGTGAGATGGAGGTTTGGGCACTGGAAGCCTATGGTGCCGCTTACGTGTTGCAAGAAATGCTCACGGTTAAATCTGATGATGTGCAGGGCCGCGTTCGCACCTACGAGGCCATCGTGAAGGGCGACCCCATCGACGACCCCGGCATCCCGACGAGCTTCCGCGTGTTGGTGAAGGAGTTGCAAAGCCTGGGCCTGGCGGTAGAAGCCATCAAGACCGACGGCAACATCGTCCGCTTTGGCAAGGATGAAGAAGAAACAATCAAGCAGCACACCCCCAGGAACGAAGGCATCGTGGCTTTGAACACTTCGCCTGTGACCGAATCCACGCCAAACGCCAGCCCGGAAGAAACCCCCGGCGGCGACTAAACCGACGCAGCACATGTGTAGGGGCTACAGTCCCATGCCCCTACACTCCCTCACGAGAGTGAGTTTTTATGAAAAGGTCTGGCTAACCCAGACGGCCCTCACCCTGGCCCTTCTCCCGACTGCCGCTGCGCGGCCAGGAGAAGGGGGCCTGATGAAAAATGCACCCCTTAAAACCTAACCCTGGTAGCCCCCCCGCCAAGCCCCCGTTAAAGACTTCACCCAATCTCATACCCTGGCAGAATCCACCGTAACGGACCACGCCCGACC
>DAOTTY010000379.1:0-1688 GCA_034437575.1 Anaerolineae bacterium
GGGTCCGAACTGATAGCAGGATTGATCTGGACGACCCACTGAGGGTCGTTTCAATCCTCCGTGAGGATTAACGTGGGTCCGAACGTCAGAACGAGAGGATTTGTTCCGCCACTCAGGCTCAGTTTCAATCCTCCGTGAGGATTAACGTGGGTCCGAACCTCTCCTGCCACTCCTGTTGAGCCTCGATTATCTTGTTTCAATCCTCCGTGAGGATTAACGTGGGTCCGAACTCGCTATGGCGGGGCGGGGCTTGGGCTTACTTTTGGGTTTCAATCCTCCGTGAGGATTAACGTGGGTCCGAACCGCGAACTATATGGCTCCAACGCGCAATGGGAACAGTTTCAATCCTCCGTGAGGATTAACGTGGGTCCGAACGCAGAGCACGGTATCGAGGTCGTCACAACTCGGAGCGTTTCAATCCTCCGTGAGGATTAACGTGGGTCCGAACTCGACCCCACACTGCCTGATTTTCCACGCGGCATAATGTTTCAATCCTCCGTGAGGATTAACGTGGGTCCGAACACGGCGGGGAGCTGGCTACGCTGGCGGCCGCGTGGGCGTTTCAATCCTCCGTGAGGATTAACGTGGGTCCGAACGGCAACGCCCCTGAGTCGGGCAATCCTGCTGAGCATGTTTCAATCCTCCGTGAGGATTAACGTGGGTCCGAACCAGCCTCAAGGGCCGACGGGTGGGTTTCCGGGGTCGTTTCAATCCTCCGTGAGGATTAACGTGGGTCCGAACGACAAGGAGTTCGTTTATTTCGATATCCGTTGCGACGTTTCAATCCTCCGTGAGGATTAACGTGGGTCCGAACTAGTCATCACCCCCGCCGACAACCCTATAGCCAGGGGTTTCAATCCTCCGTGAGGATTAACGTGGGTCCGAACACGACCGCTCGCAATTTCTCCCTTCCTGTGCTATAAGTTTCAATCCTCCGTGAGGATTAACGTGGGTCCGAACATGCTGTTGGGTCGCTCTCCGTATCTGAGGCCAGGGTTTCAATCCTCCGTGAGGATTAACGTGGGTCCGAACTTCGTGTGCGCCCCGAAACGCGCAATCAAATGACTGGTTTCAATCCTCCGTGAGGATTAACGTGGGTCCGAACGGCGCTCAAACGACTACTGGAGGACACAACCGATGACGTTTCAATCCTCCGTGAGGATTAACGTGGGTCCGAACTTATTGCCGCTAGTTTGCGTAGGGCGTGTTGTCTCTGTTTCAATCCTCCGTGAGGATTAACGTGGGTCCGAACTGCATCAATTTCGTTGGCTGTTGGCGACAAAGGCATAGTTTCAATCCTCCGTGAGGATTAACGTGGGTCCGAACCCACGATGGTATCGTATTCCTCGAATCCATTTTCTTGTTTCAATCCTCCGTGAGGATTAACGTGGGTCCGAACTTGATGACCATTGGTCTGGCCAGGAAACTTGGCAGTTTCAATCCTCCGTGAGGATTAACGTGGGTCCGAACTGCCGCCACTTGCCTCGCGTGCAGCTGCCATCACCTGTTTCAATCCTCCGTTTGACTACCCTACAGAAAACATGTTCATATCCCTGTTGACAGAGCAGGGGGCATTCTCTGGTATCATCTTCTTTAATTTTCCTGGAAAGGAGATTATTCATACCATGAGCAATGTCCATCGCCACTATCGTGCCATATATCCCGTTTTGATGCAACTCTTTGGAAAC
>DAOTTY010000380.1:0-5312 GCA_034437575.1 Anaerolineae bacterium
GCGGTTTCGGTGTCGGCTGCTGCGGCAACCTGCGCCTGCACTTGAATCGTTGCTTCAGCTTCGGCAGTGTTGGTCAGGTCTGCCTGGGCGGTGGCCCGGTCTGCGGCGAGGGACGTGGCGGCTACTTCGGCAAGGGCGGTTTCTTCCGCCGCGATGGTGGCCGTCTGCGAATCTGAAAAGGCGGTGGCTTCCTGGTCAAGCACGATTTGCGTGGCCGTTCCCTGGGTGATTTCCGTTGCTGCCGCATCCTGTGCTGTTTGAGCCGTAGACGACGCAACAGCCACCTCAGTAGATGTTTCTACGGCGGCTTCCGTCCCCAGGAAGGCGGTGGTGGCCTCGGCCTCAGCGGTGTTCGTCGCCGGGACATTTGGCGTGGGGGTGGGCGTGACTGTGTCCGTCGGCGTTGTCGTCGGCGTATCCGTCACAGTGGGGGTATCTGTCGGCTGCGCTGTTTGCGTTTGTGCCTGCGCGAACTCCACGACGGCTGTTTGCCGCGCCAATTCCGCCTGGGTTGCTGTCAGGTCCGGGGTGTTGGTGGGCAGGGGTGTTGCCGTATCCGTCGCGGTGGCAGTGCTGGTTGCCGTCGGTGTGAGCGTGTCCGTCGGCGTGTCGGACGGGGTTACGGTGGCGCTGGGGGTGTTCGTTGGCGTAAAGGTCGGCGTAGGGGTGAGCGTGTGGGTGGGGGTGAGCGTGGCCGTTGGGATGGCTGCCGGGTCAACCGTGAACGACACATCGACGGCGGCCACCTGCCCGTTAGCATCAACAGCGGTAACCGTGAGGGTATGCGTGCCTGCCCCCGCTGCGATCACATCTAAGACGAACGAATTATCTTCTATAGCAATTGTTTCGCCGCCGTCCACACTGTAATTAAGGACGGCCTGGGCCTGGGCGGTCACATCTACGGTGAGGGTTGGGTCTTGCAGCAGCACATCGCCTTCTTGCAGCCCGCTGAGCGTCACCTGCGGCGGCACGGCGGGGATGTCTGTGGTGATGGTGGTTGTGGTCGTCAGGCCAGCGGTGTTGGTCACGCTGGCGCTGACCTCATGTTCGCCCACGCTGTAGTTCACCAGCGGGAACGTCACGGGTAGGATTTGCCCGTCGGAAAGCGTGAGCGGCTGCGCGGCTGCGCCGTCAATGCTGACGCCGCCCTCAGCCGGGGGCGTTTGACTGCCGCTGGTATCCACCAGCACCACCAGATTGTCACCCTCAACGATGGCGGCTATGCCCACCGCTGGCGGCAGCGCACCTACCTGAAATGTGGCCGTTTCGACGCCGCTGTCGCCGTCGGCGTCGGTCGCGCTCACAGTGAGGCTGTAGGTGCCGGGGGCAAATATCACCGGGTTTACCGTTACGCTGAAGTTTTGCAGGTCTTCCGATTCTACGGGGATGGGCAGCCCATCTGAGAAGATGGCGGACGCTTCGACCAGCGGGTCATCGGCGGCCACACTCACGGCGATGTCGGTTTGTTGGGTGATTTCGCCCGTGGGCAGTGCCGGGAAGCGCACAATCGGCACGGGAATGGGTGCCCGCAGTTCGGCTGTGTCGCTCACGCGCTCTTTGCCGATGTTGGCCTCCAGGCCAAGCTGGTACACCGTACCATCCGCCGGGACGGGCACATCCAGGGTGATGATGTACTGGCTGCGAAGCGTTTCGGCCAGGGTGCTGTAAATCGTTTGCAGTTGGTCGGGTGTGGGCGATTCGATAAAGCGGCCATTGGTGTTCTGCGCCAGCGATTCGAGGTAGGTGCGGTCTACGCCGAAGCCCAACCCCACCGTGTAAACGGCCACGCCGCGAGCCTGTGCTTCGGTAAGCGCGGCCTCACGCGGGGCAGACTGCCCTTCACCGAACTGAGCGCCGTCACTTAACACGATGACCACGCGCCGGGGGAACTGCGATGAGGCGGCTTCCTGCACAGCCAGCAGCCCAGCATCATACAGGGCGGTTTCACCGCCGAACGTCAACCGGTCAATTGCTGTCAGCACGGCCTGGGTGTCCGTCGTAAAGTCCTGAAGGATGCGGGCGTCGTTGTCAAAGGTGACGAGAGCCACCGCGTCGTTTGGCCCCAGGGTTTGCACAAACAGGCTGGCGGCGGCTTTGGCCTGCTCAATCGGCGTGCCAGACATGCTGCTGCTGGTGTCAATCGCCAGCACCACGCCAAAGCCCAGGTTATCCGTCTGGATGTTTTCCGCGTTGACCACCTGCCCGATGGCCTGCAAGTCCCCGAACAGGCTGAAATCTGCGGTGGTCAGGCCGACAACGGGCTGGCCGAAGCGGTCGGTTACATCCGCCGTGACGGAAACAGTGGGCAAACCAACCGCATTAACCCCGGCAATTTCCAGGGTGGATGATACGGGCGGTGCTTCGGGCGTTTCTTGTTGGAAGGCGAGCGCGGGGGCTGCGAACAGCAGCAGCACCAACGTGAGCAGCAGCTTTTTGCGTGACATAAGACCGGAAAATCCTTACGGGACGGAAGCCAATAAACAATGAAATATCCCCTCAATGGTATCGTAATTCTGTGGTGGCCACAAATTAATCCTGGCCTAATGCCTTGCGGATGTGCTGGCGGCGAGCCTTATCTGTGAGCAAATCGTGGGCAATCATCACGGCGGCGGGGTGCAGGTCAGCCATCGAGCGGATTTCTTCCAGGGTGCTAAGTGGGTTGGTCAGCATTACGCGGGTGCCTGTGGGCACATGCGCGGCCAACTGGTGCGCCAGCGTGCAATCCACGCGGGTGTCTAGCGGGGATGCGCCGCCCAGCCCAATCACCTGCGGCGACAGGTCGCGCACGGCGTCCAGTTGGTCACGGTTATGCACAGCAACAATCGCCGTCATGCGGTTGCGATGAACCTGGCTCATCAGTGAGCGAAGCTGCGTGAGAGACACTATCCCGGTGTGCAACATCACCGCCGACGCGCCCGCGGCCCGTGCCGCCACCACATGATACTCCGTCAGCACGTAATCCTGGCTGATAACGGGCGTTTCGGTGTATTTAAGCACATCACTGACAATGGCGAGATCGGCCATGCCGTCACGCTCAATCACAGTGTCAGTGAACACGGCGACGGCATCGGCCCCGGCATAGACGTACTCGCGGGCTTGCATGGCCGGGTCATAGCCTGTGGAAAGGTCGCCCGTCATGGGGATGTTGTAACGGATTGGCCCGACAATAGCCGTCCGCGCCCCGACGTGCGTCAGGAAGGGCAGCGGGCGTCGCTGCATACTGGCGACCGCCCGCAGCGCATCCAGGGAGGTGCGGGCCATTTGCGCTTGCAGGTTTTTGTGTTTGGCTTCGATGATGGTGTTCACAGCAAGATCATTTCGTTTCGTTACAATTGCCCTCATCTTAGCAAAGATGGGTAGGGCCGATTGCAAAAAAGTAATAAATCTAAATGATTATTCATAAGCATCGTCGCGCTCTGATGGATGCACGCCGCCGCGTGTGCCCTTGCGAATGGCCTGCTCCCAGGGCGGTCTGGCTTCGCCGTCATAGCCCAGGTCACGCATACGCTGCTGCTCCAGTGCTTCCAGTTGATCGCTCACACGGGCATAGTCACTTTCCGGGATGGGCTGTTGTACGCCGTTGGGGTGCTGGTACACATAGCCGATGCCGCCGCACCACGCGCAGTCTGCCGCTTCGCCCGTGAACTCGTCATCGTGCCAGCCATAACCGTCGCACGATGGGCAGCGGATAGGGGTTGTCATCGTGTTGTGCCTGTTTGGTTATCGTTTAGCACAGCGTAGCAAAATGGGGGGCAGGGTGCCAGGGGCGGCCCCTCACACGGCGGGCGGGGTTTGGGCACGCAGCCACGCCAGCACCGCGCTGTCGCCCCGGCGCACCACATCCGGCGGCAGTTCTGTGAGCGGGTTCTGCCGGATAGCCAGGTGTTCCAGGTCGGTCAGGTTGCCCAGCGAAGCGGGCAGATCGCGCAGGCGGTTGTTGGAAAGCGACAGCCACTTCAGGCGATGGATTCGGCTGATGTCTGCGGGCAGGCCGGTAAGCTGGTTGCCGTGTAAAAACACCCAGCGCAGCCAGGGCATATCTAGCAGCACAGCCGGGAATTCGGTAAAGCGGTTTTCGTTGAGAAACAGCCACGTCAGGCGGTGCAGCCGGTCTACGGCTTCAGGGAGCCGCTCAAAGTGATTGTTACCCAGGTCCAGCACTTCAAGCTGTTTCAACTGTGTGATGGTGGGGGGCAGGCTGCAAAGCGGGTTGTGATGCAGGTACAGCTTTTGCAGCGTGGTCACAGCGCCGATGGCGCGGGGTAGGTCGGTAATCTGGTTGATGTTGAGCCGCAGCGATTTCAGACTGCTCATGTAGCCGATGCTTTCTGGCAGCGTGGTGAGGGCATTGTCAGAAAGGGAGAGCGTTTCCAGCGCGGGCAGGTCTGTGACGACATCGGGGAATTGGGTCAGTTCGTTGTGGGCCAGGTTGAGGTCTTGCAGGTGGGTCAGCCGTGCCAGTTCCCCCGGCACAGCCCGTAACGCCAGCCCGCTCAGGTCCAGCTTGTGATAGCCGCGCTGCTGGGTTTGTTGGATGCGGTGAAGCGCCTCTAAAAAGCCCTCGTCGTGGCGGTGGATGTGGTCTGCGAGGTGATCGGGGTCATGGCCGGGGAACGTTTCCCAGAAGGCCAGCAGCGCATCCCACACGGCCTGATCGGGCAGGGTGTTCAGCATGGCTTTGATTTCGGCATACTGCACGTCGCGCCCGTAGCGGCGCAGGTTGTCCGGGTCATAGCCGGGGAACGTTTCCCAGAAGGTTTTGAGGGCATCCCACACACTTTCTGGGGGTTCGTTTTCGGCCATCACGCGCAGCACGTTGTATTCGTGGGCGGCGGCGGTTTCATACGTACTGGCCTGCAAGTTGTTGTGAATGATGTCCGGGTAGCGTTCCAGCTTGAAGTAAGTCGGCAGGTCGGGGCGCTGTTCTAAATGTTTAAGGAGTTGGTCGGCCCGCTGCCAATCCGCTGTTTTAACAGCATCGTAGAAGAACTGCACCAGGGTGATGGTGTCGATTTGCAGGGCTGTTGTGGTAGCAAGCGGGGCAGGCGGTGCGGCGGCACGGTGCGGTGTGGTTGGTATGTCGTCAATAATCTGCTGGATGCGTGTTTGTTTGTCACCGCCCACACGCGCTTGTATTTCGTCCAGCAGGGCCAGGATAGCCGGGTCACCATCGCTAAGGTTACCATAAGCCATGCAAGCTGCAATCATCTGCACCGCCACATCGCGGGCCGCGCCGCCCACCGTAATTTGCAGGGTGAGGTCGGTACCAAAAAAGGCCGCACTAACGAAAGCCGCCTGTTTTTCCGGGGTGT
>DAOTTY010000381.1:0-6482 GCA_034437575.1 Anaerolineae bacterium
CAGGCGCAGGATGGGTTTGGGCATGTGGTGTTCCCCTACGTTGTCGTGCCTATCCTAGTCCAAAATGGGCCGGGATGCAAAGTGTATTACGAGAAATGTAGCGTCACCACGTCCGCAGTTCCCGATCATAGAAAAAACCGTTGGTCGGGCCGTCGTCGGGCAGGGTGGCCAGCCACACAATTGTGTCTGCGCCTTCTTGCACTGTGCGCGGCGCGGCCTTGCCGCCCATCTCAGTGGCGACCCAACCGGGGTCTGCCGCGTTCACCTTGATGTTGTAGCGGCGCGTCTCGCTGGCGACGATGCGCGTGAGCGCATTAAGGGCGGTTTTGCTCATCTTGTAGGCGGCGGTATAGCCCCCCATCTGCGTGATGGCCCCATAGCCCGACGACACGTTCACAATGCGCCCGTAGTCATTTTCCATCATGAGCGGTATAAACGCCTGGCACAGCATAAACGGGCCAAATGTATTCACACTGAACGACTCGCGCAGGGTATCTAGCGTGATGGCAAACACACTCACCCCCTCGTCCAGGTAAACGCCCGCATTGTTGACCAACACATCCAACTGGCCGTATTCGCTTTGCACCCAGTTCTTGATGTCGTCCACGCTTTCCGGGTCGGTCACATCCAGTTGGTAGAACTCCACGCCGTAGCCTTCCTGCTGGAGCTGTTCGACAGCCAGAACGCCCTTGTGACGGTCGCGGCTCGTCAAAATGACCGTCATCCCCTGGCGGGCCAGTTGGCGGCAGATTTCATAGCCAATGCCCCGGTTGGCACCTGTGATGAGTGCGATACGGCTCATTGCATTGTCCTTTACTTAACACAGTGAAATAAATCCATTGTAGGTTCGTTATGCTAGCAAAAGCAACCACGCCTCCGTGTCGTTTGCCTACTTATGAACGATTTTTGGGATTTGTTAGTGGGTGGGCACGCGGCAGCAGGAGCGGTTCAGCAGCATATTGGAGCAGTAAGGCTGTGTTCGTTAGATCGGGGTTTGTTGATTTGTTTGCATGGTTGCGGCAGGCGCTAAAAATTTGTTAGGATATGATCAGTTGCAAAGGAGCATTTCAGTTTGGCCGAAAATGCCGTTATACTGGTCAACATACCATAAAGTCGACGTAAATCAGGGACGCATCACTCATGGGTAGCCCAAACGGCAACGGTGTAGCTGGAAGCAAAACAGGTATTATGGAGCGTACATTCATGCAAATTGACGGCAGCGAAAGCAAAGTCAACCGCACCGGCATCACCCGCCGACCGGAAATCCCGTTTGAACATGGCGAGGGTGAAGAACGCCAGGAGCCACCTGCTCCGCCCACACTACCCGAAGTTAACCAGGATGACGGCAGCACAACCGGCGTCGTTAACAATCTGAACTCAGAGGGTCGTGATCGTGCTGACCGCGAGGCGCATCCGAAAAGCTAGCCACATCCATCCTTAACATCGACATTACCTGAGCGTGCAGCACGGCTGTGCGCTCTTTTTGTTGTTTGTAGTGCCCGCCTACAGCCCTGACCGGGCCGGTACCCCACGCACGGCATAATCCTCCAGGTCGAAGTCCGGGTCGCCCATTTGCTGCGGCGTGATGTGCAAGCCTTGCTTCACAATCAGAGTGAGGGCGTTCATGTCACGGTCACGGCCCATGCCCACAGCCGCCCGGAACAACTCGTTGCTCACAAAGAAAGCGATGAAGTTGCCTTTTTCTACCCGGCCCCGGTAGATAATGCGCTCCCAGCTTTTGGCATAGCCCACATAGGTCAGTTGCAGCCCGCCCGGCTCCGTCCAGAAGAACGGCACCACCCCCCGTACAGACTCAGCCCCGCCCATCATGTTGCGGGCGGCAATGACGCCATGCTGCATGGCCGTGCGCCAGTGTTCGATGCGCTCCGGGTTGTTGAGCGCGTCCGGGTAGGCAGCGATGTCACCCGCCGCGTAGACATTGGGCGCGTTCGTTTGTAAGTCTTTGCGAACGATCAGGCCGCCATCTTTGGTGGTGTTCAGGTTGCTGGAGCGCAAAAACGCGGTGTTGGGCGTCACACCGATGGCCAGCAGCACCCCGTCCGCCGCGTGAACGTCCCAGTTATCCAGTTCAACCCCGGTTGCCCGCTCCCCCTCGGACTGCACGCCGCGAACCCGTGCCCCCAGCGCGAAGGTCACGCCCAGTTTGTTTTCAAAGTGCCGCTGTATCATGGCTCCCACGCGCTGGCCAAACATGGACGCAAACGGCGGTTGTTCTGCCACAACCAGCACGTCTGCCCCGCGTTTGGCCAGCGTGCCGGCTGCCTCCATACCGATAAAGCTGGCCCCAACGATCACAACGCGGGTACCTTCGCTCGTCTGTTGGCTAATGGTGGCCGCGTCTTGTGGGGTACGCAGCGTGTGAACATTGCGGAGGTGTTGGGTGTTGGGGAAGGTGTTGGGCGTGCTGCCTGTTGCCAGCAGCACTTTGTCGTAGTACAGCACACTCTCGTTGCGGTTGCCGTCAACAAAGCGCACGGCCTGCGCCGATGTATCTACCCGTGTGACGGTGGCATTCAGCACCAGTTCGATGTCACGGTCGGCGTACCAATCGCTGTCACGCAGGGCGATGGTGTTTGTGTCGCCACCAGAGCGCAGGTAGCTTTTGGACAGGCTGGTGCGGTCAACGGGTCGGTTTGGCTCTGCTGACAGCATCACCACCCGCCCACGAAAGCCACTGCGCCGGAATTCTTCTGCGGCGGTATGCCCGGCTGCCCCGCCGCCAATGATAATCATGGTGGTGTTTGGGTCAGCATGATTGGCAAACGGACGCGCAGATTTTTGGGGTTGCGAGTTAATGACGAGGTTGCCGTTGCTGTCAATGAGGGTGGGGTAATGTGGCACATCATTGAGCGCGGGCGGTTGGGTACGCGCCCCTGTTCGCACGTCAAAACAGGCGTGATGCCAGGGGCAAATGACCATATCTTCCACCAACAGGCCCTCATCGAGTGGAGCGCCCCTGTGCGTGCAAAACGCGCCCATCGCATGATAGTCGCCGTCGCGGTCACGGCTCACAATGCATGGGGTGCCGTCAAGGTCAACGAGGGTCATCGAACGGCGTTCGAGGTAGTTTTCAGCAGGGCCGAGGACGTGCAGCTTGGCCATAGCGTTTTGTCTCCAGTGTTATTGTTAGTTGGCTATCACCCTAACACGCTCGTTTTAACAGGGGCTAAGGCGTGAATCGGTGCTGTGTTGGCACTTGCCCCCACTGCTGCCTTTACACATTTAACATTTTGCACCCATAAGCATGACAGATGCAACTGTTTAAGGGAAACATTATCGTCCATATTAAAGCATAAAGAGTAAACGGGTACAAAAACCCAAAGGGCCACTGCCATGACTGCCAATTATCTCGTCACCTATGCCACCCGCCAGGGCAGCACTACTGAAATTGCCCGCGCCATTGCCAACACACTGCGCGAATGCGGTCAATCGGTGGATGTGCTGCCAGTTAGCGAAGTCCGCAATCTTAAAAGCTACGATGCTGTGTTTATCGGCAGTGCCGTGCGCTATGGCACCGTGCTGCCAGAGGTGATCGAGTTCGTCAAGCGGCACCGATTTATCCTCAGCGCCATGCCCGTTGCCGGTTTTATCTCTTGCCAGACGATTAGCCACCACACGTATGACTCCGCGCAATCAGTGGCCGAATACCTCAAGCCAGTGCGCCAGATGATACGCATCCGGTCGGAGGGGTACTTTGGCGGATTTTTGGACTACAGCCGCCTGCCCACCCTCACACAGCGCTACCTGTCTGAACATAGCGTTCCTGAAGGCGACTTCCGCAATTGGATAATGATCTACCGCTGGACGATGAAAACGATGGCGTTAATGACGGGCGCGCCCACCCCCGCCGGGGTGTAGGCCCTTATACGGTGGCCGGGGCATAGTACGCCATGCCCCTAGCCTAGCCCTGTGCGGTCAAAAACGCCTCAGCCTCGGTGCGGGTAGGCAGCGACGGAATCGCGCCTTTGTGTGTGGTGGCGATGGCCCCGGCGGCGTTAGCAAGCCGCAGCATCCCCCGCAGCGCGTCCAGGTTCGTGTAATCGGGCTGTTCCAGCACACCCACCAGCATCCCGGCCACAAACGCATCCCCTGCCCCCGTTGTATCCACCGATTCCACACTGAAACCGTCCATCTGCACGCTGCCCTTACGGGTATGAGCGGCTGCGCCCTTCTCACCCTCCGTAACCAGAATCAGCCGGGTACGGTCACGCCAAAGTGCGTTAAGGTCGCCACCTAAAAACGCAAGCTCCACATCACTAATTTTGACGATGTCTGCATAGTCGAAGCCTAGCAGCATCCCCTCACGGGCAGCGGCTTCGCTTTGCCACAACGGCAGGCGCAGGTTGGGGTCATAGCTGATTGTCAGGCCCTTATCCAACGCAGCCTGAGCGGCAGCCAGTGTTGCGGACCGGCTCGGTTCGTGAATCAGGGTGATGCTGCCAAAGTGGAAGATTTTGGCGTCATCCAGCAGTGCCAGCTTGATGTCGGCCACCGTCATGAGCATGTCAGCAGCCGGGTGGCGGTAGAACATAAAGTCACGTTCGCCCCCCGGCCCCAGTGACACGAACGCTAGCGTGGTTCGTGCTTGCGTGCTGTAGCTGATGCCGCTCACGTCTACGCCTTCATCAGCCAGCACCCCGGCCAGATAGTGGCCGAAGGGGTCGTCGCCCACCTGCGTGATGAACGCGCACGGGTGGCCCAACTTTTTCACAGCGACAGCAACATTGGCGGGGGCACCCCCTGGCTTCTTCACAAACCCCGACGCATCGCCCACCGTCACGCCAGATTCGTTAGCCACAAAGTCAATGAGCAGTTCGCCCAAACATACGACAGACATACTTTTTTCCTTCAGTGTGCAGTTTCGCCTAGAGTTTAGCGTATGCTGGGGTTAAATGGCCACACAGGCGGTAACGACTCCAGGGCTTTTGCAAAGTTGCATGGCTGATGATTGGGCGCTGCCCAAACCCGTCACTTTTTTCAAAAAGTGAACAAAAACTTGCCTTTTCGGGTAACGACTCAGCCCTCACCCCACCTGCCGCCGCGCCGCCTTGACCGTGTTGCTCAGCAGCGCCGTGATGGTCATTGGGCCAACGCCCCCCGGCACCTTCGTCAGATGCCCCGCCACATCAACCGTGCCTGCGTATTCCACATCCCCCACCAGCCGGTAGCCGCGCTTTGCGGACGAGTCATCCACGCGGTTGATGCCCACATCAATCACCACCGCCCCCGGCTTAATCCAATCACGCTTGACGTACTCTGTGCGCCCGATAGCGGCGACCACGATGTCCGAGGCCCGCACAAGGTCAGGGACATTGGGTGTGCGGCTGTGGGCAACGGTCACGGTGGCATTGGCGTTGTTGAGCAGCAGCGCCATGGGCACGCCCACGATGTTGCTGCGCCCGATGACAATCGCGCTTTTGCCACTGAGTTCAATGCCCGCATCCGCGAACATCATCATGATGCCGGTGGGCGTGGCCGGCGTGTACAGTGCTTCCCGGCCCTTGAGCGCGAGCAGGCCCATGTTCATTGGGTGGATGCCGTCGGCGTCTTTTTCCAGGGAGATAAGGTTAAGCACTGCCGCCTCGTTGATATGATCCGGCAGCGGGAGCTGCACCAGGATGCCGTGAACGTTCGGGTCGTTGTTGAAGGCACGCACGGCGTTTTCGACCTCTCCCTGGGTAGCGGTGGACGGCAGTTCGGTTTTATACGAGGTGAGGCCCACTTCCTCGCACGCCCGCTGCTTCATGCGGACGTAGGTCTGGCTGGCGGTGTTATCGCCCACCAGCACCACGCCCAATCCAGGTGGGAAGCCGTGTTGTTGGGTGAAGGCGGCGGTATCTTCGGCAATGCGGGCACGGGCGCGGGCAGCGACAGCTTTTCCGTCAATGATGGTGGCTGGCATGAGGGTTGCTCCTGGTGATGGCTGTGGCAAAGTGGCGGGATTTTAACGGCACAGCAGACGCGGCAACAAGGCCGTCATCCCCAAAATGGCAGGGGGATTTTCGTAGATGGCGTAACAGTATGGGGGCAGCAGCGGACGGCATATTAACGTTTGGAAAAATAACCGTAATGACTCAGGCACCGGGTGTATGCGGGCATAACGCCCTCGCCCTCACCCCCCTCAATCCCCCCCCTCCCGACCGCCGCTGCGCGGCTAGGCGAGGGGGGAGGCACCGGGTGCCTGAGCAGTTACCTTTTCGGACGCTTTGCGTCCGAAAGGATGGGTTCAAAGGGTGTAAACCCTTTGCAGAGGTGCGGGGACAGCGTCCCCACAATGTGAAAACTTGACTTTTGCAATCGCCCTGCCGCACAAATGAAAATCCACCTTGATTGCTAGTCGTTTATTTTACCCCTCTATCCCCAGCCCTTTCTCCCACAGTGGGGAGAAAGTAACTACTCAGGCACTCGGCTGAATTCCCCCATCCCCTAGCCCCTTACCCCCAAAATGAGGGAAGGGGAAC
>DAOTTY010000382.1:0-2330 GCA_034437575.1 Anaerolineae bacterium
AGCCCCTGGTTGAGACAGTGCCCAGATCGTGATGCCTTTCGTGCGGGTCGGAACTTACCCGACAAGGAATTTCGCTACCTTAGGACTGTTATAGTTACAGCCGCCGTTTACCGGGGCTTCGGTTTGGAGCGTGAACCCCTCCCCTTAACCTTCCGGCACTGGGCAGGCATCACCCCCTATACGTCGCCTTGCGGCTTAAGCAGGGAGCTGTGGTTCTGTTATCCAGTCGCCCGGGCCTGGACCCTGCGGCTGCCTCGCGCTCCACCGGCAAGCGGCTTCACGCTATCGCAGCACCCCTTCTTCCGAAGGTACGGGGTCAATTTGCCGAGTTCCTTAACCAGGGATCACTCGTCCGCCTTGGTCTCCTCGACCTGCCTACCTGTGTCGGTTTGCGGTACGGGCACAACCCGTTCTCCCTAGCTGGCATTTCTCGACTGCACAGGCGCCCCGCCGTTGCAGTGATCCGCAGACCCCGCTTCCCATCACCTCTCGGTCAACGCAACCCGGGACTTCCCTCGGATTGCTCCCTACCGGCTTGGACGGCGCTCGTCTCGCCGCGGCGGCTACCCCTCAGCATCCAGCATCAGTCAAACAAACGGGTGTGGTACAGGAATGTCTACCTGTTGTCCATCGGGTTCGGTCTTCACCTACCCCTTAGGCCCGACTAACCCGCCGCGGATCACCCGTGCGGCGGAACCCTCAGGCTTTCGGCGGGGGGGGTTCGCACCCCCCTTCTCTGTTACTCATTCCGGCATTCGCACTCGTCAGCGCTCCACCACGGCTTGCGCTGTGGCTTCGGCACCCTGACGACGCTCCCCTACCATTGCTTTCGCAATCCGCAGCTTCGGCGTGACGCTTTGCCCCGTTGAAGCGTCGGCGCATGGCTACTCGACCAGTGAGCTGTTACGCACTCTTTTAAGGATGGCTGCTTCTAAGCCAACCTCCTGGCTGTCTACGCGGCCACACAACCTTTCCCACGAAGCGTCAACTTGGGGGCCTTAGCTGGCGGTCTGGGTTGTTTCCCTCTCGACAATGGATATTGGCACCCACTGTCTCACTCGTGGTGCAGGCGCACCGGTATTCGGAGTTTGCCATCGCTTGGTAAGCGGTGAAGCCCCCGCACGACAACAGTGCTCTACCTCCGGTGGCCTCAACCCACGGCTGTACCTCAATACATTTCGGGGAGAACCAGCTATCTCCGCGTTCGATTGGCATTTCACCTCTACCCACAGCTCATCCGAGCCTTTTGCAACAGACACCGGTTCGGCCCTCCACGTCCTGTTAGGGACGCTTCAGCCTGGCCATGGGTAGCTCACGCGGTTTCGGGTCTACCCGATGCGACGAACGCCCTCTTCAGGCTCGCTTTCACTGTGGCTCCGCCTATCACTGGCTTAACCTGCCACATCGGGTAACTCGCCGGATCATACTCCAAAAGGCACGCGGTCAGGCCGTGCCGAAGCACCTGGCCCTCCCACGGCATGGAAGCACATGGTTTCAGGTTCTTTTTCACTCCCCTCGCCGGGGTTCTTTTCACCGTTCCCTCACGGTACTGTGCGCTATCGGTCGCTGCGTGTAGCTTGCCTTAGAGGGTGGTCCCCCTGGCTTCCGCCCAGGTTTCTCGTGCCTGGACGTACTCAGGTACCGACCGTCGTGGATAGCGACCCGATTACGCGGCTCTCACGCGCTCTGGCGGCGTATTCCAAACGCCTTCATCGAACCGGGCAGCACGACTGGACTGCGGCAGCAGTCCCTGGTCGGCCCTACAACCCCCGCGCCGCAAGGCCTGCCGGCTTGCCACGACGCGAGTTTAGGCAATCACCCGGTTCGTTCGCCACTACTACGGGTGTCGTTCTCTCTTCCTCCGGCTACTAAGATGTTTCAATTCGCCGGGTTCCCTCCGCAAATGCGGTGCTTCCCTGCCGGAAGCGGGTTGCCCCATTCGGAAATCCTGGGATCACAGCCTGCTCGCGACTCCCCCAGGCATATCGGCGCGATGCCCCGTCCTTCCTCGGCACGCAGCGCCAAGGCATCCCCCATGTGCTCATGTTGTCTTCCCTCCGCGTGCGTCTGGAGAGGGACGCCCGCGCGGCCGACCGGGTTCCCCCGGCCGGGTATGATACAACGCGGCCATCGCGCACCGGGGACAAAAGTGCGGTGCGGATGACCATACTGACGGCTCTGCAGTTGGAAAGGTACGACGGTGCAGGAAGCGAAAAGGCGCGCCGCGAAGGCTCGCCCCTGATGCGTCACCGCGCCGGTGGGCGCCGTGTATCGCTCAAACCCCTTGCACCTTGTTGCGATTTGCCCTGCTTACGCAGTGGCGAAACCGT
>DAOTTY010000383.1:0-22452 GCA_034437575.1 Anaerolineae bacterium
CGAGGGGACTTTCAAAGACCCTGGTGGACCCTGTGCTTGCTCCCTTTCTCCCCACTGTGGGAGAAAGGGCTGGGGATAGAGGGGTAAAATAAACGACTAGCAATCAAGGTATCATTTAACGGACGCGGCAGGCGTTATTCGCTGGAAAACACATCTCCATTCCTACTTATGCCTCACCCCCTGCACCCCATTATCCCCCGGTTAGCTGGCCAGCGTGTTCTCGTCATCGGGGATGTGATGCTGGATGAATACCTTATCGGGGACGCCACCCGCATGAGCCGCGAAGCGCCCATCCCGGTGCTGGAATTTCGTGAGCGCCGCCTGATTCCTGGCGGAGCAGCCAACCCCGCTGCCAACATCGCTTCATTGGGTGCGGAGGCGGTGCAAATCGGCGTAACAGGCGATGACCCCGCCGCCGACCAACTCACGGCGGCCCTGCGCGGGCGCGGCATCGACGCGATAGCCCTCGTCCGTGACCCGTCGCGCCCGACGACGGTCAAAACGCGCATGATGGCCCACATGGGCCTGCGCTTCCCGCAGCAGGTAGCCCGCATGGACACACTCTCGCGTGAGCCGATCAGCGCGGAGATAGAGCAGCAGGTGATTGACCTCGTGCGCGAGCATATCACAGGGGCAAGCGCGGTGCTGTTCAGTGATTATCGCTCCGGGCTGCTGACGGCATCGCTGGTGGCGGCGGTGCGTGAGTGGGCGGCGGCGGCGGGGGTGCGGCTGACGGCAGACGCGCAGGGCAACTTCGGCAAATACGCGGGGGTGGGGTTGGTCAAGTGTAACGCGGCTGAAGCCGCCGCTGACCTGCGCCGCGACCTGCACACCAACGCCGACTTTACAAACGCTGCCATTATGCTGCGGGGGCGGTTAGCACTTACAGGCGGCATGGTGATTACACGCGGCGGCGACGGGGCCACCCTGGCCACGGCTGGCGGGGCGGTGCATCACTGTGCGGCACCTGCCGTGACGGATGTGTTTGATACCGTAGGCGCGGGCGATACCGCCATCGCCGTCACCACGCTGGCGCTGGGCGCAGGCGCGACCTACCCCGAAGCGGTGACGCTGGCCAACTACGCCAGCGGCCTCGTCGTGCGGAAGGTGGGCAACTACGCGCCGTCACCGGATGAACTGGCCTGGGCATTGGCAACATGGGGCGGCACGCCCTAAAGCCGACTGCGCGGCGTGGGCACAGATGCGGTCTAACGACTCAGCGTTTGTTCAGGCGCGGGTCCAGCACATCACGGATGCCGTCGCCCAGCAGGTTAAACGCCAGCACGGTAATCATAATGGCGATGCCGGGGAAGAACATCAAATGCGGGAAGGTGCGAAAGTCCTGGCGGGCTTCACTCAGCATCAGGCCCCATTCCGGCGTGGGTGGCTGGGCACCCAGCCCCAAAAAGCTGAGCGCGGCGGCGTCCAGGATAGCCGTGCCAATGCCCAGCGTGCCCTGCACCACCACGGGCGTCATACTGTTGGGCAGCACTTGCAAAAACAGAATGCGAACTGGCCCCGCACCCAATGCCCGGTTCGCCGTGATGAATTCCTGCTCTTTGACCGAAATCACACTGGCCCGCACAATCCGCGCATACTGGGGGATCGACACAATAGCGATGGCAATTAGCGCATTCAGCAGGCCCGGCCCCAATATCGTTACAATGGCGATGGCCAGCAGCAGCGACGGAAACGCAATCAACACGTCCATCAAGCGCATCATAAAGTTATCGGCCCAGCCGCCCATGTAGCCACTCACCAGCCCGATAAGCGTGCCCGTCACAATGGCGACACTGACCGCTGCCAGCCCAACGGGCAGCGAACGGCGCACACCGTACACGACCCGGCTGAACTCATCCCGGAAGTTAAGGTCTACGCCCATCAGGTGCATGTTCTGCTGGATAGCGCCGAGTTCAGCGAGGGTGTCGGCCTCTTTGCGGCCCGTGATGACGTGATAGCTAATCATCTGCTCAACGAGTTCCGGGTCGGCCAGGAACTCTTCCTGCGTGATGCCCTCTTGCTCGAAGTACGCCGCAAAGGCTTCATCGGTGGGGGCCAGCAGCGTAAATGGAATGGCGCTGGCGACCTTTCGCGCCAATTCTTCATAGCGTTCGTCTTCCAGTAAAACCGCTGATAGAAGCGTGAAGTCGCCGTTTTCGCCGCTGGTGAGGGCGCTGAGCATGAGCGGTGGGGCGAAGCTTTGCGCGGTAATGTTGAAGCTGTACGTTTCGCCTTCAGGCGGGATCAGCACGCCGTCGATGATGTGGATCATGTTGGCGGTGGCGCTCAGGTTGGTGACGATGAACGCCGCCTGACCGTCGTTAAAGGTCAGGTCTTCCGGGTTGGGGGTGCCGCCTGCTGTCGTGATGAAAACCTTGCCGGAGTTAAGCGACGTGACCGCGTTGGCAACCGACGCACAGCCGAAGTCGTTCCATGCCGGGATGCACGGCGGGCCACCCTTCTGGATGCCCTCGTAGCCGGGCACGCCGGTGAGTACCTGTTTGGGGTCGTGGGTGGCAATCAGCGGCGCGAAGATGCCCATCAGCACCAGCAGCACGATAATCGTCAGGCCAATCATGGCGGAAGTGTTGCCGCGCAGGTTTTTAATCGTCTGCTGGAGCGGGGTGGAGCGCGTTTCTTCGATGTGCGGCTTGTCCAGCTTGGAAATCGTGGGTTTAACAGTCGTGGTCATATCGGTTTGGCCGTTTCTTAGTCCAGACGGATGCGCGGGTCCAGGAAGGCGTACAGCACATCCACAATCAAGTTGATGACGACGAAGGCGGTGGCCGTCACCAGGGTGAACGCCTGCACCACCACATAGTCGCGGCCTTCGATGGCGTCTACGAGCGTTTTGCCAATCCCACTGAGGCCAAACACCGTTTCGGTAAGCACCGCGCCGCTAATCAGCAGGCCGAAGTTTAGCCCGATGACCGTGACAACGGGCAGCAGCGCGTTCCGCAGCGCGTGGCCTATCACCACGCCACGTTCGGCCAGGCCCTTAGCCCGCGCCGTTCGGATGTAGTCCAGGTTGAGCACTTCCAGCACCGACGAGCGCGTCATGCGGGCGATGATGGCCAGCGGAATGGTGCCAACGGCGACGGCAGGCAGGATCAAAAAACGATAGGCTTCCCCCACCAGCGCCCAATTCCATGTCAATATTCCATTGAGGATGTTTAACTCTGACAGAAAGCGGATGAAACCGGGCACATCCCCCTGCGCTGCGTCGGCTGCGTACAGGCCCCAGGCCGTGTAGAACGGTTCTGAGGGGAAGGTGGACGACACACTGCCGCCGGGGGGCAGGGCGAAGGCCGTATCGCGCAGGTAGACCCCAAACAGAACCGATAGCATCGCGCCCAACCAGAACACGGGCATACTCACGCCCACGTTGGCCACCAGCATGGTGCCCACATCCACAGCAGAGTTGTGGTAATACGCGCTGACGACGCCCAACGGAATGCCAATCAGCACAGCAAACAGGATGGCGTTGAGGGTGAGTTCTACCGTGACGGGCATCCGGCTGATGAGCAGTTCCGTCACGTCAATCTGAAATTTAAGCGACGTACCCAGGTCGCCGCGCAGCACCTGAGACAGATACAGCCCGAACTGCTCGTATATGGGCCGGTCCAGGCCCATGCGGCTGAAGTACTGATCGCAAATTTCATCGGTGGCGCGTTCGCCCAGGGCAGCGCGGCACGGGTCGCCGGGGATAAGCCGCACCATCGCAAAGGCCACAATCAGGATTCCGAGTAAAACCGGCACCACAAATGCGATGCGCCTCAAAATAAATTGCCCCATATGTCAAGTTCCAAAGATGTCCATAAGTAGGCTATGAGGTAACAGTTTGTCACAGATGGGGCGTGGCGGCAACCTGTGATGTTCGGGCAAAGTGACCAATAAATCGGCAGGAGTTGTGGGTGTGGGCTGGGGGCATCGCGTGATTTAGACCCCCTCTCCCAACCTGTGCCTTTGGCATTGGGGGAGGAGGGCTGCGGCGTCACACAAATGGTTTACCGTTCCCCCTGCCCCCCACATGATTTAACATAAGCACGGTATGGTAATAGCGGCACGGCAGCATTGGGTGCCGCTTTTTTATGGATAACGGTCAATGCAGGAGGCACTTTCACATGACATCCAACCCCAAGCAACTGATGGACTTGCACGCGCTTGCCCCCAAAAAAGGGCTGGGCCAAAACTTCCTGCACGACCCCAACACGCTGCGTAAAATTATCGACACGGCCAACATCCGCCCTGGGGATACCGTGTTAGAAATTGGCCCCGGCACGGGGGCACTTACCCAGCAAATGGCGCTGCTGCACCCGGATGCAACCATCATTGCCATCGAGATTGACCAAAGGCTGCGCCCCATCCTGGAGCGTGAAGTGGGCGATGCGCCGAATGTGCGGGTGATTTACGATGACTTTTTGCGCCTGAACGTGAACGCGCTGATGGGTGACGCGGATTACATGGTGGTGGCCAACGTGCCTTATTACATCAGTAGTGCCATCCTTAAACGGCTGCTGCAAGACGTGAACGTGCGCCCGACGCGGCTGGTGATGACGGTGCAGTATGAACTGGCCGAGCGCATCTGTGCCGAGCCAGGGGATATGAGCTTGCTGGCGGTGAGCGTGCAATATTACGGGCAGCCGCATTTGGTGAGTAAGATCAGTAACGGGGTGTTTTGGCCGCGCCCGGATGTTTCTAGCGCGATTTTACGGATTGATACATTTCCGGCACCATCGGTTGAACCCCTGGACGAAAAGCTGTTTTTCAGGGTGGTGAGGGCGGGCTTTAGCCAGAAGCGCAAGCAGCTAAAAAACAGCATCAGCGGTGGGCTGCATCTCAAACCGAAGGTCGCAGTGGCCCTGTTAGAAGAAGCGGGCGTTGATCCCAAGCGGCGGGCAGAAACGCTCACTATGGATGAGTGGGGCGAGTTGGCCGTCGTCTACTCAGATCATATTGGCGCGTTGGGGGTCAGTGGGCATTAAGGGCACAACAGATAGCGGCATTTACCCCTTGCCCCAGCCGCGAAGCGCCGGGGTGAGGGGCTGGTTGGGCACCCCGTGGTCATCCCCTGGCGCAGCGACCTTTACCCCCGGCTAGGGTTTGGCCGCTTTGCCAACAGGCTTAAAGCCCTGCCCATAGGCCACATGCCCCTGCCCAATGACCACGAACGCCTCCGGGTCGATGTCGTCAATCAACGCTTTGAAATCGTGTACCTGTGACCGCGACAGCGTAATGTAGAGCATGGTGCGGTCTTCGCGGGTGTAGCCGCCCTTCGCCGGGATGATCGTCACACCGCGTTGCAAGCGTTCGATGACGGCCTTTGTCACCTCATCGGTTTTGTTGGTGATGACAGACACGGTGCGAATAACACTCGGTCCCTCCATCACATAGTCTGCGGCTGCCCCCCCCAAAAACAACACCACCAGCGCATATAATGCGGACTCCACGCCGAAGACCAGCCCCGCCGCCACAATCACGGCGGTGTCGGTATATAAGATCGTGCTGCTCAGCGGCAGCCCCAGGCGACGTTGCAAAATCAGCGACAGGGTAGAGGTGCCGCCGAAGGTCGTGCCCGTCCGGTAAACGATGCCCCCGGCCACACCACCCACAATGCCCCCAAACAGCGCATTCAAGAAGCGATCATCAGTGTAGGTCACATCCGGGAAAGCCCCTACCATCACGTCCACGATCAGGCTGAATGCCGCCACAACATAGATCGTCCGCACGGTGTTACGCCAGCCGCCGGGCAGCATCCGGTAGCCCACATAGAGGATAGGTATGTTGATTAGCGCGTTAGACAGGCCCACCGGCACCCCGAACAGTTCGTTGAGCAGCACCGCCGACCCGGTCACGCCGGAAGGCACCACGTTGGCAGGGATGAGAAAGATCACAACGGACGCCGCTCCGAGCGCGGCCCCGGCTGTTAGCTGAATATACTTGAAGACGACTTCAATGGCCGATTCACGTTGCACAAGACACCTCCCTGTGATTAATTGATGGTGTGAAACGTGCAAGCTAACCCGGTTCGGTGTGGAAGTTAAGGCCGAATGGTGCTTCTTGCACAACCTTAACGTGTGGGCGAGGCTGGCTGTTGCCGGGTGGGCTTTTGCGCTAGGATGAACGGCAGTTCTGTTAGGATAACGAGCGAGGCATTTGCCGTGAACGAATGCTCACAGCGGACGGATAGAAGGCCGTTCCCACCCATCCCCCGTCTTGTAGGGGCGCGCAGCGGCGCGTCTGCCACGCACAGGTGCAACAGACGCGACATATCGCTTTGTGACCTTTTGTGCAGCGACGGGCAGACCTTACACGCCGCCCGCGTCGTTGTGGTGTTGGCCTGCCTGATGGCGTTCGGGGGGGGCTTTACACACGCACAAGCACCCTGCCCAAACGCGCCCCTTGCCAACGGGGGGCCGTCCACGTCGCCGGATGGGCGCTACCACGTGTATTTTGAGTGCTACAGCCCCGACGAAACCGCTTACACCGTCTATGCGACGGACGCCGCGACGGGCCAAACAATTGAGTTGGGCGAAACCGCGCCCGACCTCGCCACCGAAAGCATTTTCGCGGCCCGCTGGCTGACCAATACACAAATCGCGCTGCGGACGGAAACCGGCGGCGGCACCTACAACTGGCGCTCCGTTTACATTGCAGACGCCGCCCAGCCCGACTCCCTGCGCGAAATTGCCCGTGATTATGTGGCGCGTCCGCGTTATGACGCCGCCCCGCCCCGCTACGAGTGGGCCGTTGAGGACGGTATGACAGAGACAATCACAGTCTATCAGTATGACGTGGCAGCAGCCGAAACCACAATGTTATATGAAGGGCCGTGCCTGCCCCGTGATGAGCAGCAAGACGCGCTAAGCTGCCATATGGTCACACCCAACAGCAACCTCACCCACACCGACGACGCCCCCACCCGCTTGATTCTCAACGTGGGCGACAGCGCCCGCGAGGTCAAAACGGTGGAGGTGCGGGCGCTCCCGGCGGGTGACCTGCTATATACGGTGGATGCGCTGGGCGGCGGCTATGCGGAGTGGCTGAGCGCGGACACGGCGGCGGTGTTCAACCTGGCGTTTGCTTTTGAGAGCGGCGGCTTTAGCGGGGTGTTCATCCGCTTTGATGACGACGGCACCGTGATTGACGAAGAAGCGTTCGCGCTGCCTATTGGCGAAACCCTTACGCAGCGCCCCACATGGCTGGAGGAGGCAAGGGAATGACAACAACCATCACACTGATGACGCTGACCGAATTCGAGGCGTTTGTTGACCAACTTGAGCAGGACGGCGTGACCTATGAGTACATCGCCGGGGAGCTATTTGAAGTGCCAACGAACCAGCTTGCGTCCGAGCTTGCCGCACATATTCGTGGAAGTTCACGCGCCGGGGCAGCCCGTCACCATCCACCGCAACAACGCAGACGTGCTGCCCGGTTTTGAACTCACCGTTGCCGATGTTTTCGCGGTGATGGATGGGCCGCAAAGTTGAGATTGCCTGTACAATAGCACCCTGACGACAGACAGAGAGCCGTGACTTAAATCAATCTATGGATGACAGCGAACTCTTAAACCTGTTTTGGGCAGAGGTTGGCGAATACCTCGACGTGATGAACAAGCAAATCATGGCGCTGGAAATGTCCCAGGCGGATGAGGACGCCGGGGCTTTTGTGGAGCGCCTGCGCGAACTGAACCGTGTGGCCCACAGCCTGAAGGGCGCGGCGCGGGCGGTGGGCGTGCGTGAAGTGGAACGGCTTGGGCATCACATGGAAGACGTGTTCGAGGCGGCGCTGCGGCGCGGGCTGGCCATCACCCCGGCTATTGCCGACCTGCTCTATGATGCGCTGGACCTGATTCAGCAGGTGGTAGATGGCCAGCCCATAGACCCCAACACCCTGCACACCGTCACTGTTCAGTTGGAGCGAGCGGTGCAGGCCAACGTTACCGATGTGGAAAACCTGGACGACCCCGGCACCGATGCGCCCCCGCGCCATGACGCCACCCCTTTCCGTCCGGTAGGCACCAATGGCACCCAAACGCCCCCCTCAACCACCCGTGACACGCCTCCACCATCACCAACTGAGCCAGAAACCCCCCCGCCCCCGCCTACCGACGACCCCCTCCGTATGACGCGCACCCTGCTCATGCGCCCGGCAGATGACACCGTGCGCGTAGCCGTTGATAAGCTGGACAAGCTGATGCAGGAATCTAGCGAACTGGTGGTGACCACGCTGCAAGGCGAAGTCCGTAAGCAGCACGCCGCCGACCTGCGGAAGCTGCACCGCCGCTGGGCGCGGGAGTGGCGCACGGTGCGCTCAACGTACATCCGGTTGGCGCGGCGGCTGCAAACCGAACACGATGACGCGCTGCCCGACGACTTACAGCAAATCATGGACTTCCTCGAAACCAACCAGCGCTACCTGACCGACACCGCCCGCGCCGTGAGCCAACTGGCCGGGATGCTTTCCAATGACAGTATGCGGCTGGCCGCGCTCACCGACGACTTGCAAGACAGCATCGGGTCGCTGCGGTTGGTGCCCTTCGATACGATCATGGCGGCGCTGCACCGCACCGTGCGCGATGCCGCCCGCGAAACCGGCAAAGATGCCCACCTGGATATTGTGGGCGGCAGCACGGAAATCGACAAAACCGTGCTGGAACACCTCAAAGACCCGCTCATGCACATTGTTCGCAACGCTGTCGATCATGGCATTGAAGCCCCGGATGAGCGGGCGCGGGTGGGCAAGCCGGAAGCGGGCTGGGTGTACCTCAACGTGGAACAACGCGGCAACGAGATCGTCATTGTGGCGGCTGATGACGGGCGCGGCATCGACACCGACCAGGTGCGCTGGGCCGCTGTAGAGCGCGGCACGATTAGCCCGTTGGCTGCACAAACCATGAGCGCGGAAGACGCCGCCGCGCTGATCTTTCACCCTGGCCTGACCACCCGCAACACGGTGACGGCCATCAGCGGGCGCGGCGTGGGCCTGGATGTGGTGCGCGAGCGCGTGGAGAGCCTGCGCGGGCGCGTGAGCGTCAGCAGTACACCGGGTAAGGGCAGCCTGTTTACGCTGAGTGTGCCCGTGTCGCTGACGCGCATCCGGTCGGTGCTGCTGCGCCTGGGCCATGAGCAATACGCCGTGCCGTCGCTATCGGTGCTGCGGATGGAACGGGTGCCGCGCAGCGAGGCGTTTACGGCGGAGGGCCGCCCGATGGTGCAGGTGGGCGAGCGAGCGCTGCCGCTCGTCTCGCTGGCAGATATGCTGGATGTGCCGCTTATGATAGATGAGGACCCGGCGGCGGGCGGGCTGCTGCGCCTGCTGGTGTTGGCTGCTGCCGATAAGCAGGTGGCGTTTGAGGTAGACGAACTGCTCAGTGAGCGTGAATTGGTCCTCAAGCCGCTGGGCGCGGAACTGGCCCACACCCGTTATGTGAGTGGGGCCTCGCTGTTGGGCAGTGGTAGGGTCGTCATCATGCTGGATGCTAACGACCTGGTGCGCGGGGCAACCGGGTCGTCGCTGCCGTCACGGCGTAAGCTGCCCGGCAGTGCCCGTGTAGCCGACGACCCGAAGCGGCTGCGTGTGCTGGTGGTGGACGACAGCATCACGACGCGCACCCTGGAAAAGAACATCCTGGAAACGGCGGGCTGTGATGTGATAGTGGCCTACGATGGGCTGCAAGCCCTGGCGATCATCGCGGAAAACACGTTTGATGTCATTATCACTGACGTGGAAATGCCCCGGCTGGACGGGTTGGCGCTCACAGCGCGGCTGAAGAACAGCCCGGCCACGCGCCACATCCCGGTGATTTTGCTCACCTCGCTGAATAAGCCCGAACACCGCGAGGCCGGGCTTGAAGCCGGGGCCGATGCGTATCTGGTCAAGTCAAACTTTGACCAGGACGAACTGCTGCACACGATTCAGGCGGTGCTTTAGTGGGCATAACGCCCTCGCCCTCACCCGGCCTACAGGTTGCCCCCCGGATATTACGGCCTACCCTGCACATTCAAGATATACCGATCTGGTGTGCCGCCCATCTCGCTGATGTTCACCTGAAACGGCACCGTCTCCCCCGGCTCGATTTCAACGTCGCTCAGGTCTTCAAAGCGGGCGGCGATCACCTGCTGCTGGTCGTTGAATACCGTCACCACCACCCGTGGCTCATAGATGTAGGTGCCGTCGCTGGTGTTGCTCACCTCACCCGTAATCACCAAAATACCCGCATCGGTAAACGCGGACTCGTCCGTCCAGGTCAGCGCGTCTACACCGATAACCTCACCGTCGGCGGGCGGCGTCCAGGTTTCATCGCCCAGCGCCAGCGAGTAGCGCGTGGTAAGGGGCGGCTGGCCCTGCCCAAAGCGCAGGCTGAACGGCGCGAACTCTCCCGGTGCGATGCCGTGCCCCATCAGCGTGTCTTCGGCTTCTACCACCACGCGCCCAGCGCCCGTGTATAACACGGCAGAGACGGGCACACCCATCAGCGTGTTGTTGCTGTAGTTGGCCACCTCCCCGGTGATAAAGAACGTGCCGTCGTCCGTCGTCCACGCATGGATATTGAGCGGTTCCAGGCGGCCACTGTTGGCGAAGGCCAGCGTATTCAACCCAGTTGGTTCCAGGGCACTTTCTGTATTAAGTTCAAATGTGTTCAGCACGGACTGCACCGCTTCCAGGCGGTCGGCGTCCCCGGTGAGGACGACTTCCACCACGCCGACCGTCGCCCCGTCGAACTCAATGAACGTGTTCACCGGCTGCGTTGCGCCAGTGGGGGCCGTTCGCAGCCCCGTCAGACGCCAACTGCCGTCGCCCATCGCTTCGCGGCTCTGCTCGGTGTAGCGGGCCGCATCGGGCCGCACCTGCATTTGATACAGGTTCAGGATTTCGGTAATGGCTGCGCTGCCGTTGGGCGTGGTTTCAAGCTGCACGGCTGCAATATCGAGCGCGGTGATGTGTTCATCGGGAATTGAAAACGCGGCAGACGCCAGCGTGACCGCGTTGCGCTCTTGCACGGCCCACAGGCGCGGCACCTGAATTGAAAACGCGCCGCTGGGGTGGGTGTAACGCAGGGGCGACACATCCGGCGGGACGGGGGTAGGGGCAAAACGGACGGCACCGCTGCCCGTGCCACACCCCACCGCAAGCGCTGCCACTGCCATCAGCAAGAGGCCGCGTGGAATCCATGTCGTACATTGCATTTATAATCTTTTATCCTCTTAAACCGGGTTATAACCCAATAGACGACCTGTTCTATGCTAGACTTTATCTTGTGACATCGCCGTCACAAAAATCCAACGTTCATTATTATTTTAAGGATTGCTGGCGTGTATACCAATAACGAGTTGTTTTTCCCGCATCACGTCATCCCTATGTTGCAAACGCTGCGCGGCCCCCAGTGGGAAGACCTGATCTGCCATCTCAACCGCCTGCCGGAATGCCATGAGGAAAAGATTGCGTTTATGCTGATGATGGCCCGCCTGAACGGGTGTGTGGCTTGCGAAACCGACAGCTACCGGGCCATGCGCGGCTGCCACGCCTGCACCGTGCAAACGCTGCGCCGTTACAAGGGCACTGACGCTGACCTGATCGCGCTGTATCACAGGGCGCAGGCCGATTTGCGCGGTTTTGTGGCCCAGGGCCACCCGGCAGCCCGGTTGGTGCAGGCTAGCGACCCCGCGTAAGGCCGCGATTGACCCGCTTTGGGGTGAGGGCAACTGTTTTTGCCAACACGTTGAAATGCACCCCAGCGGTTCATCTGTGTTGACGCCATTTAGCGCTTATGCTAAGATATGCTTTGGCACTCATTGTTGTCATGTTGTCTGTAATCTAGAGAGATAGGATACCAGAAAATCAGCGCCTCAGAGTACCGCACGAATGATCAGATACGTGTTCACGAAGTCCGCCTAATCGATGAAAATGAGGAAAACATTGGCGTGGTGTCAACTGCCGATGCGCTCAGCCGTGCTGAGCAAGCGGGCCTTGATCTCGTAGAGGTTGCACCTAACGCCGATCCGCCCGTTTGCCGTATCATGGACTTCGGTAAGTTCCAATACGAAAAGCAGAAGCGCGAAAAGAAGGCCAAGAAGACTCAGAAAACGATCCAGATCAAGGAAATCCAGCTTCGACCGAAGACGGATGACCATCACCTGAGTTTTCGCATCAAAGATGCCCGCCGCTGGATTGCCGATGGCATGAAGGTGCGCGTGAAGCTGCGCTTTCGGGGGCGTGAAATCACGCACTCTAATATTGGGCGTGATCGACTGGACAAAATCATTGAGGAACTGAGTGACGTAGCTGTGGTTGAACAGCGGCCAAACCTTGAGGGTTATAACCTGACGATGGTTCTGGCACCTATCCCTGAGAAAAAATAACGCACCGGAGACCCTATCGTGGTAAGGAAGTATAAGCTAAAGACGCATAAGTCGACGGCCAAGCGCTTTAAGGTAACGGGTACAGGTAAGGTTGTACGCACGAAGGGCGGCAAGAGCCACCTCCGCCGTCGCACATCCAAGCGCAGCAAGCGCCTGTTCTCCCGGATGCTCGAAGTGAGCAACAAAAAAGAAGTCAAGCGCATTCGCCGTCTTGCACCTTACCTGGGCAAATATAAGGTAAACCCGCCCAGGTAACCCTTTGCAGTTCCCGTAGGTTGAACCCAATCGAAACACCGAACCCAGAGTGACCCCTCTGGGTGTTTGTTGCATATAGAGGAGATCACCATGCCAAGATCAAAAACCGGCTATGTACGCCGCCGCAAGCACAAAAAAATCATCAAGTCCGTCAAGGGGCAGTGGGGCACACGCGGGCGCTTGTTCAAGCGCTCTAATGAAGCCATGATGAAGAGCCTGTTCTACAGCTACCGTGACCGCCGCGCCCGCCGCCGCGATATGCGCCGCCTGTGGATCACACGGATTAACGCTGCCGCCCGCCAGAATGGGCTGTCTTACAGCCGGTTCATTCACGGGCTGAAGCAGTCCCACATCGAGCTAGATCGTAAGATTCTGGCCGACATCGCCGTGCGCGACCCGGAAACGTTCGCCAAAATCACCGACATGGCCGGGCGCAGTGCCTGACCCTGTCTGTCGTCAAAGCGGACGGCCATAAGGCCGTCCCTACATCCCCCATCATGACCTGTAGGGACGCGCTTTTGCGCGTCCGCCCATTGCTGTATACAGGTGTAAATCCATTCAAATCGACTGCGATTCTTCCCTAAATGGACCCTATCACCAGCCTGCAAAACAACCGCGTCAAGCTGGCCAACGCCCTGCTGACCCGTGCCCGCACCCGTCGCAAAGAGGGCAAAGTGGTGCTTGAAGGCGCACGGTTGGTCCGTGATGCCTGGGACAACGGCAGCCGCCCGGAGTTTGTGTTGTACACCCCCGGCGTGGATAACGGCCTGGTTGACCTGTTGGAACGCCGCCGCATCGACGCGCTGCCTGTTGATGAAAAAGTGATGCAGTACGTCACCGATACGCAGTCCCCGCAGGGGATTGTGGGCGTGTTCCCCACGCCGCAGCCGGAGCTGCCCGCCGACGCGCAGGCCGTTCTCATCGCGGACGCCATCAGCGACCCTGGCAACCTGGGCACGCTCATCCGGTCAGCGGCAGGCGCGGGCGTAGACGCGGTGATCCTCGCGCCGAACTGCGTGGACGCCTACAACCCGAAGGTGCTGCGCGGTGGCATGGGGGCGCACTTCCGCCTGCCCGTGCTGGACATGACGTGGCCGCAAATCCGGGAGCGGGTGGCGGCGGGCAGGGTCTTTCTGGCAGATGGCGCGGGCGATGTGCCCTATGATGCCGAGGTATGGGGGAGCGAGTCGTGGGCGCTCATCGTTGGGAGCGAGGCGCACGGTGCCAGCGATGAGGCCGTCGCCATTGCGACCGGGCGCGTGTTCATCCCGATGGCCCACGCTACCGAATCACTGAATGCAGCAGTGGCGGCGGCGGTCATCCTGTTTGAAGCCGCCCGCCAGCGGCGGGTAGATGCCTGACAGGTATCAACCCACGTAGGCCACCCTATGCTACGGGTAGTGATTCGGGTTATCAGTTGCCAATCCTTCACCGCTTGCAGCGCGTCCTCGTCGGTTTCCTCCCCGTCATCGTCGTGGCGCACCAACATATCTGCCACCGCATCCGTCAGACGACGGGGCGGTGTCACAATCTGAATTTCGACCTCGTCCCCTTCCCGCAGGTTCAACGGTTCCAGCGGACGCAGTTGCCCATCACGGTACACCGCACGTATTGACGCCATGTTCTTAGTCCGCTCACCATCTCAATCGAATCATAGCAGAGCGCTCATGGGCTAAACCCCACACACCCGGCGTTATCCACCGCCAGCGTGCCCACCTGCGCCAGCGGATTGCCATCTGCCAGCAAAAGCCGTTCACCCGTTTGCCACGCATACACCCCCACGCCGACGGTGTACGTGCCCGCGCCCACCCCTATGAGCGACTGCCGCTGGTAGCCGTAGGTGGGGGTGGGCAGTCCGGCGTCCGCCTGGGCGATCACCTGCCCGTCTGCGCCCAGCACGTAGACGCCAAACGAATACGCCGGGAAGTCATCGGGCACCCGCCAGCCCAGGTACGCGGTGCAGGTGTCATCCACTGTGAAGCCGGTGAGCGCCGGGCCACCCGCAAACTGCGCGATGGCCCCCCCACCCGGACAGAACGCCGCACTCCGGGCCAGCAGCCGCACCTCGAACTCCGGGGCCGCCCACGCCTCACACGCGATAAAGGTGCCGTCCAGCACGCCCTCAAACGTCGCCAACTGCGGCTCCGACGGGTAGCGCTGATACACGGTCAGCCACACGCGCTCTGCATCTGCAATGTAGTCACGCATGACGCTTTCTGTTTCCAGCGATTCGATCAACTCTGCGCGGGCCGGGAACAGCGCCGTGTAGTGCCGGAAGTACGGAATCGCCAGCCAGGGCAGCCCCGGCGAGTGCAGGGCGATCACGTCATCCCCGGAGATGTGCGGCTGCATTATGTCGTGAACATCGCGCCACGCGGCCACGTCCGCGCCGTCGAAGCGGGTACTTAGCCCTGCCGGGCGCATCGCCCACACGCCGACGATCACCCAGGCGGCCAGCGCCGCCGCGCCAGCTATCCGCCGCCAGCGCCACAGCGCATCAAACACGAGTGCGGTACTCAGGGCCAGCGCGGGCCACGCCCCGGCAAAGTAACGCTGGCGTCCGGGGTCCAGCAGCTTGATAACCGCGTTCAGGCCGACCACGACCAGCCCCAGCCCCACCCCCATCACCAGCACAAACACAACGGCGCGGCGATTATCCGCCCGGCGCAGCACAACGAACGCGCCCCCCAGCGCCAGCAGGCCCAGCAGCGCATAGCCGTTGCCGTATACCAGCAGCAGTTCGCGCAGCGTTTCGGTTGGGGTGAGCGCCATCTGTTGGAGGGCTTCACGCTGGCGGCTGTCGTCTAACCCATCTATGAAAACGGGCAGCACCGGCGCAAACAACAGCACAACCGGCACCGCCAGGCCGACGGGCAGCCACCAGCGGCGCGTCTTGGGCGCGAACAGGGCATGGTAGGTCGCCAATACCGGTAGCAGCAAAGCGACAAAATAATGGCTGTGCAGTACCCCTAATGCGCCAGTCATCAGGCCCAGGGACGTGCCCCATGTGGGCCGCTGGTAAATCAAGCGCCAGTAGCACAGCAGCACCAGCACGGCGAAGGCCATACCCATCGCAAAGGCCCGCACCTCGTGCATAAAATGGACGAAAAACACCGAACTCATCAGGACGAGGGCGGCCATAGCGCCAACCCGCCACGAGAACAAATCTGCGCCCAGGCGGGCCGTCAGCGCCACTGCCAGCAGCCCGGCCAGCCAGGAAAACGCCCGTATCCCCAACTCCGACCAGCCCACTGCCCGCCCCCACAAAGCCACCAGCACAGCATAACCGGGCGGCACATCCGGGGTGCGCTGGGCCACATCCTGCCACACGCCGCTTACGCTCTTCAGGCCGTACTGCACCGCCCCGGCGTTGCGGTAGGTGCGGATTTCATCATCCCACAGCGGGTCGGCGTCCAGGCCGCGTGCGCCCAGCGCCGCCGCCGCCAGCAGCACCGCGACGGTGGCCCACAGCCATCCCATGTTTCGCATCACAGGCGGCTAGTTCCGTAGGCTGTGAATGGGCGCTGGAATTTTGCCGCCGAAGCCCACAAACCGCCCGGACTGGCCCACGTTGCCCACTGGCAAAATCACGCTTTCACCGAACAGGCCGCCAAACGACACAAAGTCGCCTGCCTCTTTGCCCGGTACCGGGATAATGCGGGTGGCCGTCGTCTTGTTGTTGACCATGCCGATGACCATCTCGTCTGCAATCAGCGCGGCCAGGGTGGTCGCGTCTACAGACCCGGCAATGGCGACCATATCCAGGCCAACAGAACACACGCTGGTCACCGCTTCCAGCTTTTCAATCACCAGGCTGCCATTCGCAGCGGCGTCGGCCAGGGCTTTGTCCTCACACACCGGGATGAACGCGCCGCTCAAGCCGCCGACGGATTGGCTGGCAAACGCGCCGCCCTTCTTCACCGCGTCGTTAAGCATGGCGACGATGGCGGTTGTCCCCGGTGCGCCGATGGCGTCCACCCCCAGCAGTTGGATGATCTCGCCCACGCTGTCGCCCACACGCGGCGTCGGCGCGAGTGACAGATCGACCACGCCGAACGGCACGTTAAGCAGGTCGGCCACGCGCCGCCCGATCAGTTCGCCGCAGCGCGTCACGCGGAAGGCCGCCCGCTTGATCTCATCGGCCAGGTCGTGAAGCTGCACGGGCGTCCCGTTAACCTCAGCCGTGCGGCGGTGCAGGGCGCGGGCAATCACGCCGGGGCCGCTTACCCCCACGTTGATAACCACCTCATGCTGGCCAATGCCGTGTATTGCCCCGGCCATGAACGGGTTGTTGGGCGGCTGGTTGGTGAACACAACCAGCTTGGCCGCTGCGAAGCCGCCGTTGTCGGCGCTGTTGTGGGCCAACCCGTGAATCATTTCGCTGACGAGGGCAATCGCGTCCATGTTGATGCCCTCGCGGGTGGTGCCCACATTGACGGAGCCGCACACGCGCTCGGTTTCGCTGAGTGCCTGCGGCAGCGAGCGAATCAGCGCCTCATCTGCCGGACCCATGCCGCCTTCCACCTTCGCAGAGAAGCCGCCGAGGAAGTCCACGCCGACGGTTTTGGCTGCGTCGTCTAGCGTGTGGGCCAGCCGCACAAAGCCGCTTTCGTCAAAGCCTGCGCCAATGTGGGCCGCTGGCGTGATGGAGATGCGCTTGTTCACCACCGGGATGCCGTACTTCTGGCTGACATCCTCACAGGTGGCGACCAGTGCCCCCGCACGGCGGATAATCTTCGCCCGCACTTTTTCGCACGTCCGGTTGATGTCGTCGCTGCGGCAGTCTAACAGGTCAATGCCCATTGTGATGGTGCGAACGTCCAGGTGGTCGTCCTGAATCATGGACACGGTATCAAGTATCTGTTCGGAGCGGATCATGATGGCATTTCTACCTCGTGGGTTGCCTGAAAAACGTCATAGTGTTGCAGCGTGACTTTGAGGCCGCTTTGCTGGCCAAAGGTGGTCAGCTTGGCCTGGGCCGCACGCGGGTCTACGCTGGTGAGCTGCACCACCAGCAGCATGATGTAGGTGTCGCCTGCGGTGCGTGTGTCTAAGTCAATGATGTTGATGTTATTTTCTGCACAGAAGCCTGTCATCGTCGCTACAAAGCCGATGCGATCTGGGCCGCTGGCACTGAGTACGTACACATCCGGCACCGGGGCGGGCGGCACGGCGGGCGGGGCCGTCATCGCTTTGATGCCGATCACCGGCTGCAAACCGAGCTTGTCCCCGGCGGCGTGCAGGGCCGCGTCGATAGCCTCCGGCGTGACAGCATCGGGGAATGAGGTGATAAGGATCATCGCAAAGTAGCCGTTGAGTACGCTTTGGCTGATGTTGTCGATGTTGCCGTCTAACGTGCTGATGGCCGATGCAACTTCATGGACGATCCCCACCCGGTCTTGCGCCATAATCGAAATAGCGTAGTGGTTGCTGGGCATGGGCTATTCGTTAATGCTGGCGTTGGTGGTGCCGTAGCGCGTTTGGTAGCGCTGGAAGTTGGCCTGCACTTCTTCTGCCGGCAGTTCTTCAAGTTCACCGATTTGCAGGGCCAGCCACACGGTCCGCGCCACATCTTCGACCATCACCGCGGCCTTGAGCGCCTTCTTGACGGTTGACCCAACCGTGAACACCCCATGCTGGCGCATCAGCACAGCGGGGCAGTCGCCAATCGTATCCAGAATCGCTTTGCCGATTTGCTGGCCACCGATGCGGGCATAGGGCGCAACCGGGATGGTCATGCCGAACTCGTCGGCAATGGCCGTCATATAGACGGGGATGGGCTTGTTGACGGCGGCGAAGGCGGTGGCGTAGTTGGAGTGCGTGTGAACGATGCCCATAATATCCGGGCGGTGGTTGTACACCCACACATGGCTGGCCGTATCAGACGAGGCCCCCAGGTCGCCTTCGACCACGTTGCACTCGCTGTCTACGACGACCATGTTTTCTGGCGTCAGGTCTTCAAACATCACGCCGCTGGGCTTAATGACGATGAGGCCGCTTTCCGGGTCGCGCCCGCTCACGTTGCCGCTCGTCCACGTCACGAGGTTGTATTTGGGCAGGGCGGCGTTGGCTTCGTACACCTGTTGGCGCAGGTCTTGTAACATCATGGCGTTTTAACTCCGTGTGGGTCATAAAATCAATGGTTTTATCGCCATCATACCAGACTCCCATCATGCTGCGGATTGTGCGGTTGGCCCAGGGCGGGTACCGTGAAAATCGGCCTAGCCGTCGTTTTTCAAACGCCGCATAGACCAGCCCAATATTTCGGTGCGCTGGGCGGTGTTAATCACGAACGAGACGGTAATCGCCAGCCCGACCATAAGGAAGACCCACAGATTGACGGCGCTCCACAACTGCTGCACAAAGATATAGTCTAGCTGCTGCACCACCGCGTACATGGGTTCTTCTGCATTCAGGAACATGTAGGCAAAGCCGTAAGCCGTCACCACAATGTTGATGTCTGCAATGCGGGCAGACCAGAAGCCGCCGCGCCGGGCCATTTTGCGGCTGTCGGTCGCGGCCTTCCAGTCGGCGTGGGCCTGCGATTTTTCCATGCTGAGCTGCACGAACGAGTCGCTGGTGGGGTCTAAATCACCGATAGTCTGGCTGAGCTGCTCCACTTTGGCGCTGTACTTGGCCATCATTGCGTCGGCCTCGAACTCGCGCTTGCGGTAGTTAATCACCAGTATGTCCGCAATCTGGAACAGGGCGGTAATCAACAGCGTAAACACCAGCACCATAAAGCCTTCCATTGGCGTCTGGTCTAGCGAGACGTAGGTCGTGAGGCCGTCGAAGATGAGCGCGATGGCCAGCGCCAGCATCCAGACAGGCGAGATCTTCCGCATTTCGCGCAGCAGCCACTGCCGGAACTTCTTAAACGCGCTGTCACTGACGGCGGCCTCCAGGCGGGCAGCGGAAAGGCTTGGCCCGACGTTTTGGGCCAGGTCGGCATAGTAGTGGTTCCACAGTTGATCGACGGTCATGTCGCGTTGGCTAAACGAGAAGTTGCCCGCCACCACCTGCACCCCCGCCGCATTGCGGATGGCTTGCAGGAACACGTTGTACAAAAAGCGCCGGTCATTCTCAAACGTATCGGGGAATTGCTGCCAGCGGGGCAGCATCTTTTCCTGGATGTAGCTGCTGTGGAAGCCCATCAGGTTGTAGATCATGTGCCAGGTTTCTTCTGCGCTGATGGACAGCAGGTTCACGTTGATTGCCTGCGGCGCGACTTCCGCCACGGCCTGCTGCCCTGACGGGACGATGTGCGTTTCGTCCGCCGGGGTTGAGGGGGCGACCTGTTGGGTGGCGGGGGCTTGCTTCATGGCGACGGCGGGTGCGCTGGTGGCAGCAGCCGTTGAACCCGCTGTGGCTCGCTTGCCAGTGCTGCCGTTTGTCATCATGTTGAGGGACGGCGTGGCGACCTGCGGCTGGGTTTCTTCTTCTCGGTCGTTTATGTCGGTGTCCTCTTCATGTCCATATCCGTAGGCATCACCCAGCAGGAGCGCCTCATAGCCCTCGGTGTCTTCCAGGTCGTCCAGGTCGGCGTCCCACACATCATCATCGTCATCATTGGCGGTGTTGATGCCCGCGTTTTCAAACCGTTCTTCCAGTTCCAGCAGGGCCAGTTCCAGTTCATCGGTCATCACCGCGTAAGACTCCGGCACGTCCAGGCCGAAGGTGGGGGCCAGGTGATGCATCCCATCTTTGACCTGCTCAATGTAAAACGATTCCAGCGTGCTGTCGTCTTTACCCGCGTTAGTGATGTCGCTCATCATGTCTTGCAGGCCGGGCTTGACCGGCTTGTGCTTATGCTGTGCCCAATAGGTGATAACGGCGGCGACCCGTTTGGCGACGGCTTCTTCAACGATTTCAAATTCGCCCGTGAGTTCCGTCTGGAAGGCTTCCAGCGGTTCAACCGCGAGCTTGCTAATTTGCTCTTTCAAACGCTTCTGTGAATCTCGAACACCGGCTTTGTCGAACGAGATGTCAAGATAGGTGGCTTCGATGGTCATTTTTCCCCCGACGGTTGGCATGTGTCGGAATAGTCCTTTGCAAATTTGCAAAATTCATGGGGGTTATTGTATAGCACGATGCCGCCAGGGGAAATACCATACCCCACCCTGCGGTCAGTCTCTAACCGTGAACCAACACAGGCGGCGCTGCGGTTTGATTTTGGTTGCGATTACCGAATTTACGTTTTTGACCCCACATTACGATGTACAATACGCACTCAATCAAGACAACCTGACTGTGGTACTACACTTCGGGGGTGCCCGCTACAGATGGGGGTGCCCGTCTAATAAACTTACGGGGAATTAGTATTTAGATGAGCGATGACCAGACAGCCAATATTTGTGAACACTGCGGTTTCGCAAATCGGCGCGGCGCGTTGATCTGCCGGAGTTGTTACCGGCTATTGACGCAAGATGGCAAAATGCCAACGCTGCCCAACACCACAAACAAGCTCAAAACCGGCCTTCTGGCGAAGGGCGCGAATACAACGGCTGACCTGCCCAACCTGGACGCCCCACCTGCGCCAGTGCCGAAAACGCGAATGAAAACGCTGCGGCTGCTGATGCCTTACACCGGGCGTGAACTGCGGGTGCCCTTCCCTAGTGGCACATTGATGGTAGGCCGTGCAGACACCCAGCGCAACATCGCGCCAGATGTAGACCTGCTGCCCTTCGACGCGCACACGCACGGGGTCAGCCGTACCCATGTGCTGCTGCGTAAAGAGGGCAACAACATCCTCATTCAAGACCTGAACAGCCCCAATGGTAGCACCCTCAACGGCAAAAAGCTGACGCCCAACCTGCCTGTGCTGCTGCGTCATGGGGACGTGCTGCGGTTGGGTATGCTGCTGCTGGTGGTGTACCTTGAATAGGGCTGCACCGCGTTAGTCATCCTAAGCCGGATTGACTTTATCGCGGGTTTGTTGGAACAAAAGTTAACCCTACCCGCAGCTTCACAAAGCGGTGATTATTCACCTGATGGGCACATCAGGGGGGCAGGCAAAATGCAAACCTATGTCATTCAACAAGACGCATTCTATTACTTGTACACAGGGCAATCACGGGTTGGTAAGCAGTACTTGTTCACCGCAGTCAAACTTGACCCGGCCAAACGTCAAAGGGCCGTCCCATCACATGTCGTCATGCTTGAATTTAATGCCGTTGGCAATCTCATCAACAATGACATAGAAGCCCTGCCCGGTAATGTCACGTTCAGCACCCAACCAGACGTCATACTGGCATTGCTGTCTGGCTGGGCTACGCGGCTCCAAATCACACAATCAGCAGTACAGATCGCCGTCGCGCCTTTTAACATCCCCGATTATCAGATCACGCTGACGGGAGATCGGGATGCGATCAAGGCTTTCACGGCAGATACAAGCAGTGTGGAGCCGGACGATCTGGCAGCCTACGCGCGTGAGCGCGAACGCTGGCTCGCTGAGAATAGCTGTATTCTCATGGTGAGCGGCAACCGTTTTTTGCTTGATGGAGCAGGTGATGTCGTGGCTGTTTGAGATGCCACTGGCCGCGCGGACAAGCCCAGCCGATTCTGCCCTTTCGGACACCTCACCGTAGGTTCAAAATTGCATGTTGAAACGAAACGACGGTTAGTAGTCTGCCCCGGCAGTGAACAACTGCACGTTGCCGCAGTGGTTGCACTTGCGGGCCAGCAGCGGCTCACGCCAGAAGGCATCCCACACAATGCCGACGACATTGCGCGGGGGCGGCTCCGGGTTGTTTTCACGAAGCTGCACATTCCCCTCGATGTTGTCCTGGCGGAAGTAGGTCACATTGGCCCAGGTGTAGTCTGTTGTGCCACAGTG
>DAOTTY010000384.1:0-3576 GCA_034437575.1 Anaerolineae bacterium
AACTGGTGACACATTGGGCGGCCTGATATGCCGCCCGGTGTGGTTTCCGGCTGGCGTTTGGTCCGAGGGCGCGTTGCGGGGCGCTTTGCTGGAATTGACGCGGGAATACCGATGGGAAAAATACGGCGTGCTGGAACCGGCGGCGGTTGCGTCCGCGTTCCTGGACGCTTTTTGGCGATACGGTACGGGAGGGTGCATGTATGCCGGAACTGTTTTTTGGTTTGCTGGATCGTCTAATCCGGATGGTACACTGGATTGCAACGGGCAATCAGTCTGGAGAGCAGACTACCCAAAACTTTTCGACGTCATTGGGACTGTTTTTGGCTCGGATGATGACGACAGTTTTAATCTACCTGATATTGCGGGACGCTGCATCAATGGCAGTGGAGATCGGCCTGTTGGGGGCGGGCGGAGTGTGGGCGACACTGGCGGGCAAGAGCGCGTGACGCTGGCGGAAAGCGAAATGCCAGGCCATAGCCACCAAGTGAATGCACACACTCACAGCACGCATACACACCTTGACATGCTGGTAGTTGCGCCGGGGGAAGCGCCTGTGGCGCTTATGCCAACCATTGGTGGTACGACAGGAAGCGCAAGTCCAGGAACCGACACAAAAGGGGGCGGCGGGGAGCACGAGAACATGCCGCCGTACATCACATTGAGAGCACTAATTCAGGCGGAATAACGTGGGCTATTTAATACCCAACGATCACAATGATGATGCGTGGATCTGCATCCGATTGGACTGGCCAAACTCCCCGATGTGGCTCGGAATACTCCGGGGGATAATTACACTATTCCGCCGGGGCAGGACGTGGGATGGTGGCAGCGGCAGCATAGCCAGCGCACAAAGTATCGGGGAGCAAATATTTGACCGTAACTGGCCGTTTAGGCTATGTGCCGATGCTGCCGATACCGCATCGGGCCAAACAGGCGACTTAGCGGCGCTCCTGGCCGGCCAGGGCAGCGCTATAGAAATAATCGAGGATGATGCTATGGGTCAAGTGGTGACAGAGGTGAGAGTTGAAAACGGCGTGCTTTACGTCGAGTACGGGAAGTGCTGCATTGAAACGTTCCAGCTAACGCAGGGCGGCGAGCTGGATCAAGTCGTGCTACCTGGACCTGCCGAGCAGCCCGACGTGAATTTATGCGGCGCGGCAAACGCGCTGGTCGAAGCGTGGAAGGCCGTGATGTCAGCCTGCTTTGACGCGATCCACGAAGCGGCGTTCTGGAACTGGGCGGGCTATGTCGAAGCGCGCGTCGGAATGGATCTGAACAACAATAAGGTACTGAACGCGGTGTCGCTCGCCTATGCGTCCGGCCTTGTAGGTTTCGCGACAGGCGACTGGCTCGCCTGGATTGAAGACGGCGGCGCGGATGAAGACGAACTTCAGCGCGTGCTATGCCAGTTCTATCAAACGTTCCTCAACGCGGAGGCGAACAATCTGCCCTGGTTTGGCGACGTGATGCGAAACGAACTGCGCGGTATCGTAAACTCCGTGCCGGGCGAAGCGCGCAGCGGATACCTAAACAATACGTGGCGTGCAATGGACAGTATCGACAATCTGCGGCGCATCGCCGCCGGCGGCCTAAACGATGAAACGGCAGAATGCGACTGCCCGTCGGTCACTGTGGACTACTGGACGAATGTTCTAACAGTAGAGGCTACCCATTTCTCCCCGAACGATACCATCAGCTACGACGACGCGCTCGAAGGCGACCTAATTACGGGAGACATGAAGGCGTTCGTATACGAAGGAGCCTGCGAGACGACAGGCAACGGCAGCGCGACCTACAACGAACAAAATACGACGCGCGACATCTGTCCTGAGGGCTATACAGGCAGCGACATCAAATTCGGGTATTTCTTCGATGCCGAGGGCGAGGCGTGGCTCGATCTGTACCATCCAGGCATTGACAAGGTGGATGGAAACCTGGCCAACTGCTTCGAAGACGGTACGATGACCAACCTAGTCAGCGGGAATAATGTTGATGTATCCTATACCGGCACGCTGACTTGCGTCTACAAGTCGGCTGAAGTTCCGCAGCCCTAGCCCGTGTTTCCGCGCTCCCCCCGGAGGGGGGCGGGGGGGGGGCGATGCATGGCGCTTATAGTACTCTGGTACTGGATAGTACCGGAGTACCAGTGACAACGCGGGCCGCACGGTGGTAATCTACAAGCGCGGAAACACGGGAGCGCGTCGGGTTTTTCCCCTCCCCGGCGCGCTTTCCGATTGGCCAAAATAGGGGAACGATAGGGGAAATCCTCATGAGTAGACGCCGAGATAGACTGGAATACTGGGGAAAACTGGCGAGGGTCGAAGCCAACGCATATGCGTGCGGTATGCGGATGCAACTGCACGCCCTGCACCACTACATCGAAAGCCTGGCCGGGCGCGTAAGTGATAGTCGCCTGCGCGAGGAAAGTCTCGCGAACCACGAAACGAGGCAGGCATTACTACGTGGCTACCTCGACGCGGCGAGGACGCGCGGCCTGATCGGCGATGAATAAACCGCGCCTGGATGGAACCCCCCCTACTAATAGGGGGGTTCCCAATTCAAATCCTCCCTCAAAACCAGGGAATAGCGTTTGTCTGGATTGGTTGCGCGTGACGTTTCCAGCAACCAGCGTGATCAAGCAATATGCTGACTGGATGGATGGTGAAATATCGCAGAACCAGGGGGGGAAAGCGTGGGGAGTTTACAATCAGATGATTAAATTCTCAGAAGGGCGCTTCGACTGGCATTCTGATAGGCCAGGCCTGCGAGTTTGCGCCACATGGTCAGGATCGGACTTAGCAAACCTTCAGCACACTCATGAAGAACTATTAGCCTTCATTCTCGCTCAACCCGGAGCGCGTGTTACGCGGGTTGATTTCGCGCTCGACATTCACGACAAGGGGGCACGGCCAGATGATATACTGGATGCCCATTTGGGCGGGCGGAGCATGACGCGCGCTCGGACGCATAGCAGACTGGCCAGCGTCGCCAACGGGTCGGCAGAGGGGGTTACGGTGTACATCGGCGGCAGACAATCGCCCCGGCTGATACGATTTTACGACAAGGGCGTGGAAGCCGGGACCGGCGAGGATTGGTTGCGTGCAGAACTGGAAGTAAAAAAACCACTGGCCGATCCCCTGGTGCGCGCAATGCACGAACGCGGAATTAAGGCGGCAGGGTTGCAGGCAATGCGCGACTTTTACTTTGCAGGCGTCGATTGGTTTGATGAAGAGACGGCGGGTCACAGTGACGCTCAGTACGCACGGCCTGGCCGGAAGGACACTGCCTGGGAAAAGTGGGTTTTTGACGTGGCCATGCCAAACGTAATAAAGGCCATGAAGGGGGGCGTCGGCCAGGTCGAGGCTCACATCCGGGGCGCATTGAATCAACTGGAAAAAGACGGCGGGGCGCATGGTAGTTGACGGCAAGCGCAAAATGAATTAAGCTCAAAGGGCAACCCGCGCGAGGGTTGCCCTTAACTTTTGCAAATTTAGGAGAGAGTGACATGGGAAGAATTTCCTACACGTTCGCCGACTATGACGGCGAGAAAAGCGTGGCGAGCTTTAACACCGCAGA
>DAOTTY010000385.1:0-2296 GCA_034437575.1 Anaerolineae bacterium
GTGCCGTGCAGCCTGTTAGCGTGCTTGCCTGATCGAATAACTGATTAACCCAATCGAACGGATAAATGTCAAATGTCAGACTTACCCAAAATCTACACCCGAATCCGTGAAACCTACCCGGACATTGCAACGGCTTACGACGCGCTGGGCGATGCCGCGCATCAGGCAGGGCCGCTGGGCGACGAAACACGCCAGCTTGTCAAACTGTCACTGGCGATTGGGGCCGGGCTGGAAGGGGCCACTCACGCTCACACCCGCCGCGCCGTTGAGATGGGCATCTCACCGGAGGCTATCCGGCATGTGGCGCTGCTCACGATTACCACATTGGGCTTTCCGCAGGCGGTGCGGGCACTCACCTGGGTGGATGATGTTTTGCGCTCGTGACGCTCACGGTTACTGATACCGCTGTAACTTGAGTCCGAGGTGTTGGCAAACCCCGTCAAACATCGGCCTACCAGCAAAGTACACCAGATGCGCCGCGCACCTACAATCCGACGCCCCAAAACGCGGAACAGGCACCTGCGCCCCCGGCAGTGAGCGCAGTGCCGCTGCCCACTCGTGTTCGTAGATGGCGGCACGGGCGATGTACCACACCTCACATACGGGGGCCGCGCTCCGCAGATAGTCAATGTGCCAGTGGGGGGTTTTTAGCGGCGTCAGGTGATGCTTGAGCCTGCCGCGCAGGCCACCGGGACCAAACGCACTGCCCACGTAGGCGTACCATCCGGCGGCAAACGCAAACGTGCCCCGCTTGCCCACTGTGATTGGTGTGGGCGCTTCCATGTGCAGCAGTAAGACATATGTGCCGCGCTCTGCCGGGAACCGTGCCAACGGCTCTGGTTGCCCGGTCACGAGTCGTAACGGTAAGCCCGGTAGCTGATCTGGTTGGGCGGCAGGGACAGCCCAAACACCACCGCACCATCAGGCGTCACCTCCGTCACGTTGGGCCTATCTGCCGGGCCAGTGCCCCACCCGATGAGTGTGTTGCCGTTGGGCAAGCGCTGTGCCGACCCCATCGCCGGGGAAAAGCGCCCATCCGAGTAGGACCATACCAGCCGTGCGGTACGGGCGTCCTGGTCAAGTTCGTATTCCACCACACGCGATTGGGGCGGGTCGTGACTTGTGCCGTTATCAAACAGCAGCAGGTTGCCGTTGGGTAAAATATGTGGGTGATGCTGGCCGCTGAAGCCGTCCAGCGGGTCATCCATAAACGTGAACTCATTACTTTGTGACAGTCCCCCGCCCATGCGCCATATGATCTCACCTGTTTCGCGGTTGATCTTTATCAGCTCGTCAAAGCGCCTTGCAGACAGGATAATGTGCCCGTCCTGGTCTAGCGTGAAGCCGTTGCCATGCATGTAAGACACAACCCCCGGTGGGGCCATTTCCAGTTCACTCGGCACAGCGGTTTCATCTGGCCGAACGTGCTGCCAACTGCGCCACTCAAACACGATGCGCCCACGCTCGTCCAATTCCTGAATCACAACCTCAATCAGATTGGCGGCAGGTGGCCCACCAAAGCGGCGCAAATTCCGCACCCGCACGGGCTGTGACAAAATCAGCACATGACCATTTTCCAGCATCAAAAAGTCATGGCCCTGGGTGGGTAGGCCGCGCCGTGCGGTGTAATCCCGGATGACACTGCCTTCGTCATTGAGCACACGGTAGACCCCATCAAACGCTGCGCCGCGCCCCTTGTCAGGCTGCGTTACCTGGTAGAAGAAGCGTTGGCCCGTTGCCTCTGAACGGCCAAAGTGAAACGCCCACATAAACGGCATCGGTCGGATAAAAGCCGGGGTGCCGTCGTTGTTGATGGCCATGATAAACGGACGAAACGGCTGCCCGCCCTCAATGTCTTCGCTGTTGGCGCGGCGCATATTGGCCAGGTAAATCACACCGGGAGATGGGTCTGTGGCCACATTTATCGTGATTTCGGGGAAGTTTTCTGGCAAGAGGGGGGCGGCTTGCTGGGCGGCTGTGGGGCCAGCGATGCTCAGCAGCCCGGTCAGTGCCATCAGCCAGTGAACGGGTTTAAACATAGGGGCTTTCCGATCTTTGCGGGCGACTCTTTACGACTATAGCACGCTTTTTCGTCACAAGGCCGTCGTTGCATAAAGCCTACAGCCTCTATAGACTGGCATAGCAAATAAGTCTACTTAACCTGAACGGGTGCCATGCAAACCGAACCCACATCTAACGCATACAACGCTCTCATCACAAACGCGCCAGTGCTGTTCGGGCTGCTGGCCGTCAGTTGGTTCTTCAGTGGATTCATGTTCGGCGGGCGTGGGTTTCT
>DAOTTY010000386.1:0-1725 GCA_034437575.1 Anaerolineae bacterium
GCCAATGTGACATCGTAGCGGGTGCGCCACATGTGAGATGGGGTGGTGAGGTGGTCGTAGAAGTTGGCGTGCGGGTTCAGGTTGGCACCTGTTTGCGCGGCGAAGGTCAGCCCAGACCAGTAGCGCTCTGCGGGGTTACGCATGATGAACACAAAGCGGGTGTGGGGGGCCAGGTCGTACATCTGGCGCATCATCGCGCTGGAGACGATGGCGTAGGCGGGGGTAATGTCTGCGAAGGCGGGCAGGCCACGAGCGCCGCGCTGCATAAAGCGCAGGTAGCGGTCTGCGTCGGTGCCGATGCGGTAGCGGGCGGCGATGTCGAGGACTTCGCGGAAGGTGTGGCGAAGCTGGCGCGGTTGGCGGTCACTGAGCTGGCGTTTGGCTTTGCTGGCCCGCCGCTTGAGGTCGTTGACAACGCGGATGTTGATATTATCGCCCGCGTCTAGGTAATCAAAGAAGTGCATTTCTTTGACGTAGGGCGCGTAAACCTGCGGGTGATGCTCCAGGTAGCGAGACAGCCATGTGGTCCCGGCTTTTTGGGCACCCAGCCCGCAGATAAAAATTGGCTCGTCCATGATTGGCTCCGGGGTGACGGTGACGCAAACGGCCATAACATAGCACGGCGGGAGAGGGGTGGCGAGGGGTCAGGAAGCGGGGGGTGTAGGTGCCTGCCGAAATCACGGCGGGGGAGGGGGGCAATCTGTACCCATCCCCGCGCTGTGACGGTATCATAAGCCTGATTTGCAGCCAAGCCAAAGGAATGTGCCGGTGGATACCATCGTTACACTGACCATGAACCCTGTGATTGACAAAAACACGTTTATCGACCGGGTGGCCCCCACGCTGAAGCTCCGTTGTGAGGTGCCCACCCGCGAACCGGGCGGCGGCGGCGTCAATGTGTCGCGGGCCATTCACCATCTCGGCGGCACATCGCAAATGCTGTATCCGGCGGGTGGGTTTACGGGCCAGTTGATGCAGGAGATGATCGCGGAGCTGGGGCTGGCGCAGCAGGTCGTTCCTATTGCGGAGATGACCCGCGAGAACTTCATTGTGTTTGAAAACAGCACGGGCCAGCAGTACCGCTTTGGGATGCCGGGGCCAACGCTCACCGAGACGGAGTTACAAGCGTGCCTGGACGCGCTGGAACAGTTCCAGCCGACGCCGCAGTACATTGTGGCGAGTGGCAGCCTGACGCCGGGTGCGCCGGATGATTTTTACGCGCATGTGGCCGGGGTGGCGGAGCGCATCGGGGCCAAGTTGATTTTGGACACGTCTAGCAGGGCGCTGCAAATGACCATGAGCCAGGAGGGGGTGTTTCATCCGGTGCATCTGGTAAAACCGAACATGCGCGAACTGGCCCAGCTTGCGGGGGTGGCTGTAATCGAGGATGAACCGCAGCAAGAGGCAGCAGCGCGGGTGTTGATCGACAGGGGTAAGACGGATGTGGTGATCGTGTCTTTGGGGGCACAGGGGGCGCTGTTGGTGACCAAAGACGTTGTGCATCGTTACCGTGCGCCGAGTGTGCCGGTGCGGAGCGCAGTCGGCGCAGGCGACAGTATGGTGGGGGGCATCGTGTTGAAATTAGCGCAGGGCGCTGCGATTGAGGCGGCGGCTCGTTATGGCATTGCGGCGGGGTCGGCGGCGGTGATGACCGACGGCACGCAGTTGTGCCGCAAGGACGACACAGACCGACTGTACGAACGGATTTCATAGCACGCTTAGGGA
>DAOTTY010000387.1:0-1729 GCA_034437575.1 Anaerolineae bacterium
TGCGGCGCTCAATGCCCGCTACACGGGCAACCGGCTGTACGTGGCGGCACGCGATAAAGCCCTGGGGCACCAGTTGGCCGACGGCGGCTGGGCCACTTACTACGGCGAGGCGCACCGCCCCAACGCGACGGTAGACGCCCTCATGCTGCTGCGCTGGGCCGGGTTGTTGTGACGTGCCGCGAGCGATAGCAACGGTAGGGCTATTGCAAAGGCAAGTTTTTGTTCACTTTTTTCAAAAAGTGACGGGTTTGGGCAGCGCCCAATGACCTGCCATGTAACTTTGCAAAAGCCCTGATAGCAACGGTGCGCTGGTTTACGCGCTGTTGGTTTGCTGCTAAAATGCCCCTCCAATAGCGGAGTCTTTATGCTCGGCCACATCCTGCAAGGGGACCACCCATCCATGAAGCATATCTATCTTCACATCGGGATGCCCAAAACGGCTACAACCACCCTTCAGCATGGCCTGTGGCTGAACCGGGATTGGTTGGCGCAGCGCGGCTACTACCTGCCGCAGACGGGCAGTGTGCGCGGCATCACGCCGGTGAATATCTTCGCGCATCACAACCTTGCCCGCGAAGTCAACCTGCGAGACAGGCCCCACAACCCCAGTGCAGGCACCCTTGCCGCTCTTATCAACGAGGTGGAAAGCCAACCGCTAGACCAGATCATCGTCTCGTCTGAGGTGCTGTCTTTTAGCCACCGCCTGACGCCCCAACACGTCACCTGGCTACGCAGCCAGCTCCCCCAACAGTGGGATATTCAGGTCATCGTTTACATCCGCCGCCAGGATGAGCTGTTGCATTCGTGGTGGGCACAGGTGGCCAAGCTAGGGCGCACCCAGGCGACCTTCGCCCAGATGCTCCCCCGCCTGATGCGAGACTATCGCGCTGCTGACTATGACCGCCTTTTACAATACTGGGAAGACCCCTTCGGGCGTGAAAACATCCACCTGCGCGTGTTCGAGGACATCGTTAAGCAGGGGCACATCTTCGCAGACCTGCTGGCGTGGTACGGCCTGACCGACCTGGACGGCGCTGTAATGCCCCAATCGACCAACACCACCCCATCTGAAAAGACGCTGCGCTTCATCAGGAAGGTGAGCCAGCAGTTGCAAACGCCAGGTGAGGCAGATGATACCCCCGACATGGGTGACATTGGGGCTGATGCATCGGACTGGCAACTGGCCAGCGCCCGCTACTATCAAAATGTGCTGCTGGTCTTCGCTGCACAAGCCGGGTGGAACGAGACAAAAGTCAATCAACTCACGCCCGCGCTGCGCCAACACATCATGGGCCACTATGCACAAAGCAACCAGCGGGTAGCCCGGCGTTATTTCGGGCGCGATGACCTGTTCGTGGGCACGTTTGCTCAGCGCCCGGTCACAACAGACGACGCGCCAGACTATGCCCCGGCAGACCTGGAGGCGCTGGTCGTCCAGTCGGCCCGCAGCCACATCAACCTGGAACTGGAGCGGGTGCAACTGCAAAAGCGCCACCGCACCACAAAGGCTAAACTGAGGCAAGCCCAGCGTAGAGATGCCCCCAAACAACTGCAAAAGAACACGGCCCCGGCAAAGATGCCAGACGAAACCCTGCTGCGCCGTATGGCAGCACTGGAACAAGAACTGGCCCTGCGCCGGTCGATGCCGTTGGCCCGCGCCAGCGAACTGCTGTATGCCGCCCAGCGTGAGTGGCAGCAGGGCGGCCCAAGTGGCTTTGCCAAGCGGTTA
>DAOTTY010000388.1:0-1856 GCA_034437575.1 Anaerolineae bacterium
CCCATGCAGCGGCCATGCCCGCCACGCCCGCGCCGATGATCCCGATTTTCATGTGTGCGTTGTACTCCTGGGTTGGTTTGCTGCTAACCATGCCTATGATAGCAGGCGACAGCCAGGGCACAAACGCCGTACATGAGGGCACGGTCCCGTGCGGACGTGCCCCTGCGAATCAACTATGCCACTTCACTCACCGACACCCACCGATGCGCCGCTTGCGCTAGACGCGCCCCGTACAGCTCTGCTGTTTTGAGGTCACCCGGCCCCGGCAGGTTCTCATCGCTGACACTGCCCAGCGCCCCCACCCCGATGTAGTAGCCCCAGCGATCAATATCGGCGGGGTTCTGCGTCACGTTGGACGGCATTTCACCCGGCCCCACCCAGATCATGCGAAGCTGCGCCGCCAGCGTGACCAGGTAGTGCAGCGTCATGACTTTGTCGCCACTGGCATAGCCCGATGATGTGAACCCGCCTGCAATTTTGTCCTTCCACGTTTGCTGGAACCAGACGGGCGCGGTGGCATCTGCGAAGCACTTGAACACGCCAGATACCATGCCCATGTATGTGGGCGCACCGAAGATGATCGCGTCGGAGGCGGTGAGCTGCTCCATAACGGCGTCATCCTGCCAGCGGCCTTCGGTGATCTGATCGCCGCGCAGCACGAACACGTTGACAGTGGTGTCAGGTTGGGTGCGGGCACCCGCTGCGATGGCCTCCGCGACTTTGGCGGTGTGGCCCATCCCGGAGTGGTAGACGATGGCTACGGTTTTCATGTGATTTAGCTCCTATGTTCTGTTATATTTGTGTCGGGTTCGGTATGCGGTGGTGTTGCCCCTGTTACCTGATTAGCCGTCGATGTTGAGCGGCTTTCCGGTTTCAAGCAGGGTCTTCAGCCCGGCCAGGATTTGCGCCCAGCCGTCGTTAATGCCTTCGGCCATCTCTGGGGGCAGGTCAGCGTGGGTGACGGTGAGCTTGCACACGTCGCCCATCGGTTCCACATTAAACGTGACGGTGCTGGCGGGGCCGCGTTCGCCTTCGGGCAGCCACATCGCGTTGAATGTCGTCACGAGGCGGGTGGGTGGGTCGCACTCAATCACCTGCCCCTGGATGAGCGGATGGCCATCTGGCGTCAGGTAGCGGTAGTCGGCACCTTCCGTCCAATCGGATTCAACAATGCTGGCCATGTAATACTGGCGGGTGAAGGTGCCATCTGTGAGCGCTTGCCACAGGCGGTCGGGCGTGGTGCGGATGTACGTTTGGAAGATGCGGTCAGGTTTGGCGGTCATGGTCTCGCTTTCGAGGGTGGTCTTCAAGGTACTGAGCGCTTGCGCCCACGGTTGAGCGTATTTGCTCACCCAGCGGTCGTATACGGTTTGGATGGGCACGGCGTTGAGGTAGTGGTGCTTGCTGCGGCCTACCTTTTGCGTCGTGACCAACCCGGCCTCTTCGAGAACTTGCAGGTGCTTCATCACCCCAAAGCGTGTCATATCCAGGTGATCGCACAACTCAGTGAGCGTTTGCCCGTCCCGCTCCATCAGCAGGTCGAGCAAAGTGCGGCGGTTTTCGTCCGCCAGTGCTTTGAACACAATATCTTGTTGCATGGCCACACTATACGTGACTTATCGGTCACATGTCAATAAGGATGCGAGCCAATACGTGACTAAATAGTCACGCTTTTATGCTGCACTCATTTGACTGGTACCAGCGTGCCCGTCGCACCCGCAAACCAATTATGATACGATAAGCGTTCGTAATCTGACGCACAACGCAGGGCAATCGCATGATTCGGTTGAACACGTTTTCGATAGTCGCCTACGACGCAGATGAGAATGCGTGGGGCGTGGCCGTCGCCAGCAAGT
>DAOTTY010000389.1:0-14941 GCA_034437575.1 Anaerolineae bacterium
AAAGGGAGCAAGCACAGGGTCCACCAGGGTCTTTGAAAGTCCCCTCGCCCCTTGTGGGAGAGGGGAATTAGGGGTGAGGGGTGGAGAATCTCTAACTAGCAATCACGGTAAAGGTCTACCGGGTGGTGTGCGCTCGGTCACCCACTGTCAAATTGTGACCTTAAAGTTAACACAACTTGGGGCTGAATTCACCACGCGGCCCCTGCGCCAATCCCCTGCTGTTTTTAATGCCCCGATCACGCTATGATGGAATGCAATTCGCACGCACTTTTTGGAGGGTCCATCGTCATGAAAGCCGTACTTTTTACGACTGCCGAATACGCAATGGTTTCCAACGACGGGCAACTGAGCATCATAGGCATTTTCGATAGCATCCAGGCATCAGAATTCCCGGCTGTGTCGCCGCGTATGTTCCTTGTGGGGCAGTTTAAGGCCACGCCAGACGAGTACGGTCAGGTGTATGAAATTCACTTCCAGCTTGTGAACGAAGACGGCGAAAACGTCGTCAGCCTGAGCGGGGCGGGCGAAGTGCCCGACAGTGACCTGGGCCTGAGTGTGTTAATGAACCAGGTGGTCACCCTTAACAACATCACGTTTGACCGGCCCGGCCAGTACGCCTTCCGTGCCTACCTGGACGGCGACCTGGCGGTGGAAATGCCCTTCACGGTCGTGGAAACGCGCAAGCCGACCAATCAGGTATAACGTCGATTATGCTGCGCTGTGGCATTGATACGCTGGAAATTGAGCGGGTTGCTCGTAGCCTGGAGCGCTTTGGGGAGCGCTTCCTGCGCCGTTTTTTCACCCCCCAGGAACAGGCGGACTGTGGCGGCCAACCGCACCGCCTGGCCGCACGGATTGCCGCTAAGGAAGCTGTTGCAAAAGCACTGGGGACGGGCATCGGTGCGGTGCGCTGGGTCGATATTGAGGTTCGCAGTGCGCCCAGCGGCAGGCCCATGTTGCACTTGCACGGGCAGGCTGCCGCCGTCGCTGCGGAGTTGGGCCTGACGGAGTGGGATATTAGCCTGTCCCACTCCCGTGAGGTGGCCTCTGCAATGTGTGTGGCCCGTTGACGTTATTCGATAACAAAATTGATGGGCTGTAACTCCGGCTCGGCTGGCTCGTCCTGGGGGGTGCCGCCGTTGTTAGACACAATGGCGATAGGGCGCGGCACAAACACCAGCACGAAGATCACCAGCGTGAAGATGGCCAGGCCCCGGCGTGCCCCCCCAATCGGCGTGATGTCGTCCAGCGGCGGGGCGTAAAGGCGACCCAGGAAGAACAGCAAAATGGCCCACACCACCCAGATCGTCTGCGGCGTTAGCACAGACAGGCCAATCAGCACCGCCAGCACCGGGTAAAACGACAGCCGCGCCCGCTCACCAAACAGCGAATACAGCACATGGCCGCCATCAAGCTGCCCAACAGGGATCAGATTAAGGGCAGTGACCAGCAGGCCCAACCAGCCTGCAAACGCCATCTGGTTAATGAACACGTCGGCAGTGGCCGTTGGGTAAAACTCCCCCAGGGCGACGAACTTGGCCACGACATACACAATGGAGTTGCCTTCTTGCAGGTAGGTGCCGGGGGCCTGCTCCACGCGGGTGACCACCTCTGATGTGGCCAGCCCGTAAATCAGAATAGGGATGGCAAACACCAACCCCGCCAGCGGCCCCGCCGCGCCGATGTCCATCAGCACTTTGCGATTTCGCATCGGCTCTCTTGAGCGGATCACCGCGCCCATTGTGCCTAAAAACGTCAGCGGCATGGGGATAAAGTACGGCAGCGAAACCGCGTGCTTGTGCCGCCGCGCCGCGAAGTAGTGGCCCAACTCGTGCGCCCCCAAAATCAACAGGATGCTGAGGGCATAGGGTGCCCCGCGCCACAACTGGCCGATGCGCGGCAGCGTGCCCGTTTCGCCATCAATGACGATGTAGTACATATCGGCCACGTCCAGGTCGGGGTTGTTTTCAAGGGCATATTGGATGCCCTGCGGTGCCCCCACAAAAAACACGCTCAGCAGGGTCGCCAAAAACAGCGCCAGGTTTAGCCAGGGGCGGCCCTGCACCGGCACCACGCGCCCATCCAGAATGTGGATTTTGTGGGGGGCAGCGGCGCTGTCGCTGGTGCGGAACAGCGCAAACTTATCTTCTGGCCGCAGCAGGTCGTCCAGGTCGTCGTAGGCGGTTTCACTGTTTTTCAGCATCTGGCCCTCATACGTGATGAGGTGCCGCTGGTCGGGGGCCACCAGCCGGATGTCGTCTTCCATTTCCTCCGCCAGGTATTCGCCAGTGATTTGCATCACCTCGCTGACCTTTTCGCGCAGGTCTTCATAGGGGCTTGCCACCGTGTCCTGATAGTCGCTGGGCCGCCACACGGGCTGGTCCATTGACGAGGACGCCTGTTCGTTCAACATGGATGTGTGTCTCCACAAAAACTGTAATCAATTAAATCGGGGCGTGTGGCCCCCGCTGGTGTGCTGTCTGCCATTAATGCCCATCCTACAGCATCAAGATGAGGGCAGTGTAATGATTTGCCATGATTCACCTTCAGGCAGGATTTGCAAAACGGTGCCCGTGCTGCTGCTGATGTACAGGCTGTCTTCCGTGCTGCCGGGGGCCGGGGCAGTTTGCACAAAGCCATCAAACGAGAATTCCTGTTCGGTGCCCAGGCCCAACCGGCTGCGAACGATGTCGCTGTTGCGCCACACAAACCCCAGGATAGCTACCGGCTGCACCTGCCCTGGCGGTTCGGGGAAGCCTTCGACAAACGCCTCGTGAATAGACGGGTTATAGCGGTTCTGGAAGACCAGCCACGCCGGGTCTACCTCGTCGTTGAACAGCACATACACCCGGTCTAGCGCCTGGATGTACACCATCCGCCCGCGAACAAACGGCTGCTCGATCATCAGCGTTTCCAGCGGCTCGTCATCAGGGCACTCAGCCGGTGGCGGCGAAAAGAACCACATCACCGGGCAGCTTAACGGGATAGATAACCCCTGTTCAGCTTCCCCTATGCCTTCGCCCACACGAATCAGGAAGTCTATCGTGCCCCGGTCGCCTTCGCCCGTCGCCACTGTCAGGCTGCCGTCGGGCTGCACGTTCCACAGTTGATTGCGGTCCCCGGACGGGTCCAGGCGGTAGATAGTGGCGGTATCCACGCCGCGTGTAGACCAGAACAGCGTCACCGGGTTGCCGGGATTCACCGCCTGCACGTCAGATGTGAAGAACTCAATGCGCGGCGCATTGGCACTGCGAATGGGCGTGGCGGTGATGTCGGTATTGGGTGTGGCGGTGGCCCCTAACAGCGGCGTCGGTGATGGGCCACCCGTCGGTGAGGCAGGCGGGCGCGTCAGGGTGGACGTTGGCGTCACGTTGCGCTGGCCGGGCGTGCGCGTGGGCGTGACGGTGGGCGTTTGGGTGGCGGTGGGCCGCTGCGTTGGGATGAGCTGTTGGGCGGCGGGTTCGCACCCGGCCAACAGGATGACAACGACAGCCAGCAGCAGCAGCGGCAACGGGCGGGGCGTCGTCATGCGTTACCGCCCTGATATGATTTTACGAGGGCGCTGCCCCCGTGCGGTATAGGCGCAAGACAGCATGGCCCCTGGTTTTTTGACCCCTCCCCCCTAAAGCCTCTCACCCCTTGTGGGCGAGGGGACTTTAGAGAACCGTCCTGGCTTTCTCTCTCCCCACTGTGGCAGAAAGGGCAGGGGGATAGAGGGGTAAAATGGGGCATCCACGCTATTTTGGGGGCGTCCCTTCTAGGAAAAGCGCATGGGGTTTGGGGCTTTGCCCCGATGCCAATCAGCCGGGTGAAATCGACCATGTCTACCCTAATGAATGTGTTCGCTCTGTGTAATACCTCTACGGATTTCGGACTGTTTCGTGGCAAAATCGGCCCGAACTTGTACGAAGGATAGCATAGCCTATGTTGCGTGACGTTGCACCCCGTCGATGGTTGTGGATTGTGGGCGGCTTGGTGGCCGTTGGGTTGGTGATAGTGGGGCTACGGGTTGTCTTTGGGGTTCGGTGGGTGCTAAACCCGGCGGCACAACATGAGCAGGCCATCGCTCATTGGCAGGCCGCCGCCGTGACCGATTACCGGGTATGGGTGGCGGTTGAGGCCGGGTTTAGCGCCGATGGTGTGTATGAACTGACGGTACAGGATGGCACCGTAACGGACGCAGCCATTTACAATACGCCCACCTTTCGCTATGACCCTGACGCCCCCGCTTTTGACGTGCCTGCCAGCGTGGCCGCGGCCTACACAGTGGAGTCACTGTTAGCAAGCGCCGCCGATTTGACAGATACATTTGGGCGGCTGCGCATCTACACGCCCACAACATCGCATGTGGCGTATAACGCTGACCTGGGCTACGTGGAGCGCTACGTGAACAACACCTGTGGCTGGCTGGTGGCCCGCCGCGTAGGGGAGTGCATCACCCGCGTGGAGGTGCTGCGCTTTGAACCAAGCGCCGAGGCCGGTTAAGGCACTGCCAGCGGGTTTGTGACGCCGGGTGAGATGGGGCACCCGCACGCTGCGCCCCGTCACCCCGGTGGATAAGGGTTTAGCGCTTGGTGTAGGTCGGGGCCTTACGCGCACGCTTGAGGCCGGGCTTCTTACGCTCCTTGACGCGAGCGTCACGGGCTAAAAAGCCGTGCGGCTTCAGGTCGCTGCGCAGTTCCGGGTCTACTTTGAGCAGAGCGCGAGCAATACCCAGGCGGATGGCGTCACGCTGGCCGGTGATGCCGCCGCCGTTCACATGCACGCTGATGTCGTACTGCGTTTCCTGGCCGATTTGCGTCAGCGGCTCCATCGTAATGGCGATGTCCCCGGCGCGGGGCATGTAATCCGTGGCTTCCTTATTGTTGATTTGCATATTGCCACTGCCACCAGGGTACAGGCGCACCCGTGCCGATGCCCGCTTGCGCCGCCCGATGCCCTCAAAGTACTGGGATGCAAACAATTCACTCATACGTTAGTTTTCCTTCTTCCCTTTGGTTTGGACGATTTCAAACGTTTTGGGGTTCTGCGCTTCATGGGGGTGGGTCGGCCCGGCATAAACCTTCATCTTCTTGAGCATGGCCCGGCCCAACGCACTGTTGCTGGGCAGCATCCCCTTTACGGCAGACTGAATCACGCGCTCTGGATGCTTTTGCAACTGCTGCTCCAGCGTCAGGCTTTTCAAGCCGCCGGGATAGTTCGTGTGGCGGTAGTAGCGCTTGTCGTACAGGCGGTTACCCGTCACGGCGATTTTCTCTGCGTTAACCACGATGACAAAGTCGCCGCAGTCCAGGTGGGGGGCGAAGTAGGGCTTGTGTTTGCCGCGCAGCACTTGGGCAATCTGCGTGGCCAGCCGCCCAAGCGTCTGGCCTTCGGCATCCACAAGCCACCACTCCTGCTCGATGTCCGTTGGTTTAGTCGAGTACGTTTTGTGTGGCATGTTGTCCTGCCTATCCTCTATATCTCTGGCACAGGGCATACGCCCTGCGTTCATTGACGATTTTGGGGGCGATGGTCGCCCTTTTTGCATGGCGGGCGCGATATATCGCGTCCCGACGGATCATAACGGGTTTGTGTAGGGGCGGCATACAAGCCGCCAACATAACCCGATTGTTCATGCGTCCGCATCCCCTGGATACGTGACCTGTGTCAGCACGAGGCCCTGCGGCGGGGCGATGGTCACACCCTTCGCCACCTGCCCACTCGCCAGTATCCGCTCAAACGTGCGGGCATCCAGCTTACCGCGCCCCACATCATACAACATTCCCACCGTGCGGCGTACCATCCGATACAGAAAAGCATCCGCTTCGATGATGTATTCCAGGCGGACCGCCCCATCTTCGGGATAATTGGCCCACACACTCCGCACCACCTCCCGGACGGTGTTAGTGCCCTGCGGCGGCGTGCCCAATGCGCCATAATCCCGTTTGCCGCCGATGAGCGCAGCAGCATCCATCATCTGCTGGGCGCTGAAGCCGCGCACCCGCTCCCCGATGACCACCCACGCGGTGTGCCGTCGCAGCGGCATGGGGTACTCGGCCAGCAGCAGCGTGTAGCGGTAGGCCCGGCGCACCGCGTCAAGGCGCGGGTGAAATGCTTGCGGCGCGGGTTGCAGCGCGGTAAGCGCCACCGAAGCGGGCAGGTTGCTGTTGATGGCCCGGTACAGCGCCACATCACCATGAGGCCAGGCCACATCAAACGCGATCACCTGACCCGTTGCGTGAACGCCGCTATCCGTGCGGCCTGCGCCAATCACCGTAACGTGCTGGCCAGTGATTTTACGCAGGGCCGCTTCCACCGTGCCCTGCACCGTTGGGATGCCCTCGCGCTGGCGCTGGAACCCCTGGAAAGGGCTGCCGTCGTAGGCCAACTGCGCCCGGTAACGCATCATCGGTCACGGGGCGGCTTACGCCTCTTCGCCGATTTCTTCGTAACCGACCAGTTCCAACAAGACCATTTCGGCCCGGTCGCCGTTGCGTGGCCCCAACTTGAGAATACGGGTGTAGCCACCGTCACGATCTTCAAAGTGTGGCGCGATGTCATCGAACAGCTTCTTCACAACATCACGGCGGTTGTACAGGCGGCTGGCAGCCACGCGCTGGGCGTGAACCAGGTCGGCCTGGTCGCCGCTCTCTTCTGCGCGGCGGTGGCCGCGCTTGGCAATCGTCACCAACCGCTCGGCGTGGCCGCGCACAAAGTCGGCTTTGGCGCGGGTGGTGCGGATTCGGCCATGTTCAAACAGCGCGATAATCAGGTTGCGCTGAAGTGCTTTGCGCTGGCCGGTGTCGCGGCTTAGCTTCTTCCCTTTTACGCGATGGCGCATGATACTTTCGTCCTCTCATCCATATAGCCCGTTAAACAGGCCAGACGGCACAAGTGCCGCCCCTCCAATTTGTTGGGCGTGTGTGGGCCAAACCATCGGTCGGCCCCTCACACAACCATCCTGCGGTGTAGGGACGCAGCCGGCTGCGTCCGCTGTTATAGAAACGCTTTACTCTTCTTCTGCCGCAGCTTCTACGTGCAGATAACCCTTGCCCTGGAGCTTTTCGTTCAGTTCGTCCAGGGACTTTTCACCGAAGTTGCGAATGGCCAGCATCGCGTCTGCCCCTCGGTCCAGCATATCCAGCACATCGCCAATGGTGGTGATGCCAGTGCGCTTGAGCGAGTTGAACACGCGCACGCTCAGGTCCAGTTCTTCGATGGGCTTTTCGTACAGCGCCGCCTGATGGGCACTCTTCGCGGGCTGGGCCATTTCGGCCTCTTCCTCGATGAAGTCGCTCACCACGCCGTCAATCATGATCGGCTCAACCCCGGCCACAACGGTCAGGTGACGCATCAAGATTTGTGCGGCCTGCCGTATCACTTCTTCAGGGCGGGCGGTGCCATCCGTCCAAATTTCTACAATCAGCCGGTCATAGCCACGCCGCCCTTTGTGCATAATCGGCTGCACGTCGAAGTTGACGTGCTTAGTCGGGCTGTAGATGGCATCTACGGGCAGTTCACCAATCGGCAAGCGCCCGCGCTCGTCTGCCGGGCTAAAGCCGCGCCCAGGGCGTACCTCAAATTCCATTTCCAGGTAGGCATCCGCAGCATCTACCGTGAACAGATACAGGTCGGTGTTTTCAATTTCCACTTCCGGCGGCGCGATAATATCCGCTGCGGTCACGGTGCCCTCGCCGCGATGTTCCAGGCGCAGGCGGGCACTGTCAATGGCCCCATCTAGCAGGCGCAGGCGCAGCTTTTTCACCTGCATGATGAGCTGCGTCATGTCTTCGCGCACATACGGGATCGTCGAAAACTCATGATGCACATCGCTTACGCGGATGCTGGTCACGGCGGCCCCAGGCAGCGAGGCAATCAAGACCCGCCGCATCGCGTTGCCGATGGTGGTGCCGTAGCCCTGCACCAGCGGCTCAATAATGAAACGCCCGTAGTTGGCGGTGATGGCATCCGTTTGGATGTTTGACGGCAGTACAATTTGGCTGTTGAGCATCGTTTTTGGTGTCCTCCTGCGTGACTGCCCCTGCAAATGGGTGGGTTAGACGCGGCGCTTTTTGGGTGCGCGGACGCCGTTGTGCGGTACGGGGGTCACGTCTGTGATGGACCGCACCTTCAACCCGCTGGCCTGAATCGCCCGGATGGCGGCCTCGCGGCCCGGCCCCGGCCCCTTCACAAACACGTCCACTTCCTGCATCCCATGCTGCTGGGCGGCTTCGCTGGCGCTTTGGGCGGCTACGCGGGCAGCATAGGGCGTGCTTTTGCGGCTGCCCTTAAACCCGGATGTACCCGCACTGGCCCAGCTAATCACATTGCCAGATTGATCCGTCATTGAGATGATGGTGTTGTTAAACGTGGCATAAATGTGCCCCTGGCCGTAGGGGATATTTTTGGTGGCTTTCTTTTTGGGGCCACCAGCCCGTTTTTGACGTGCCATAAGTCGTCTCCATTGCTTGGCAACTGAGGGCTTTTATACCCCCCAACATAACAAAAAATCGCTCACAAAAGGCGAACGAAAGACCGCAGATAGAGACCTTGCTCAACTGGCATATCTGCGGTCGGGTTGGGTATGCTGGTGTCGGTATGCATCGTGTGGTGATGCGCCTGAGCGGGTGCATCCCTAGCTAAATGCGGGCTGAGTGCCCTACGTACACCCGGTACCAGATACGGGTGCGGCTGGCTGTTCAGGCCGAGCCGCGTGTGGCGCTGCGTGTGTTACTTGCCGCGCCGACGACCACGCCCCGGGACGGTCTTGCGAACGCCGCGACGGGTGCGTGCATTGGTGCGCGTGCGTTGGCCGCGCACAGGCAGGCTGCGACGGTGCCGCAAGCCCCGATAGCTGCCGATTTCTGATAGGCGCTTGATGTTGATCTGCACCTGACGGCGCAGGTCACCTTCAACCGTGTAATTGCCAGAAATCGCGTCACGCAGTGACTGCACCTGTTCTTCCGTCAGGTCTTTCACCCGGATGTCCGGGGAGATACCGGTTTGATCCAGCAGTTTTTCGCTGGTGGTGCGGCCAATGCCAAAGATATATGTCAGTGACACTACCACGCGCTTGTTGCGTGGGATGTCAACGCCTTCAATACGTGCCATGCTTTTCCTCTTGGCCCCCTAACCCTGGCGCTGCTTGTGCTTCGGGTTGGAGCAGATAACCATTACACGCCCTTTACGGCGGATGATCCTGCACTTGGGGCAACGCTTTTTAACCGATGTCGTTACCTTCATGGGGTGCGGTTCCTTAAATCCATTGCCAAGCATAGAATCATATAGCAAACGGGTGATTTTGTCTACCAGTGATTTGGTGCCGGGCAGGGCTTTTGCAAAGTTGCCTGGCAGGTCATTGGGCGCTGCCCAAACCCGTCACTTTTTGAAAAAAGTGAACAAAAACTGTAACGACTCGGCCCTCTCCCAAACGGGCCTGTGGCCCTGGGAGAGGGGCTTAAACAGCGACACCCGGTGCCGGGCGCATTTCAGATTATTGGCAATGAAGCCCTTACAGACTTCTCAAATGACTTCTAAAAGAAGAACCCCCGGCGGGCGTAGCGCTCCTCTTTGAACGGGTCACCATGATCGTGATAGCCCGCCTTTTCCCAGAAGCCCGGTTGGTCTTGGGTGCTAAACTCCAGGCCGCGCACGAACTTCGCGCTTTTCCAGAAGTACAGCTTGGGCACCAGCGTCCGCAGCGGTGCCCCATGATCGAGGCCCTCATCCCACTCGTGCAGCTTCATGCCGTTGTAGGTGTGGGCCAGCAGCACGTCATCGTCCAAAAAGTCCTCAATCGGGACATTTGTCGTGTAGCCGCCGTCGCAGTGAGCAATCACGTATTTGGCGCTGCCCTTGACGCCAATCTGCCTGGCCAGTTCCAGCACGTCCACGCCTTCCCAGGTCGTGTCGAACTTGCTCCAGCGCGTCACACAGTGGATGTCCGTCAGCACAGATTTTTGCGGCAGGGCCAGCAGTTCGTCCCACGTCCACGTCATCTCGTTTTCCACCTCACCCCACACGCGGAACGTCCACGTAGATAGGTCATAGGCCGGGTTGGGGCCATAGGTCAGCACCGGGAACTTGGTGGTGAGTGATTGGCCGGGTGGCAGGCGGTTTTGCGCCTTCATCTGCTTTTCAAGGTCGCGGCGGTTGGTGATGTCTTCCATTGGGAATCGTCCTTTGGTTTGGTCGGCTTGCAGGAATCACGTTACCCGGCACTTTGTTGGGTCTTTTGGGTGCCCCGTTTGATGGTGGCATGACAAGAATGCGCTGAGATGTGGGTAACGTTGCTTACACATTATGTGCCAGCATACACGCCAGATGTAAACCCTACATGAGAAGCTCACGCCCGTTGTGTATGGGTTGTATCAATGCAAAGTTTAAGAAACACAGCAAGCGCCTTAAAATTCGAGAGTGTACGTTTTTGCCGCTTTCCCTTACAATACGTGAGGGAATTAACTCAGGCTGCCAACCTGCTAAACCGCATACCCTTTATATTTTTTCTTATCCCCACTGACGGGGGGGCATCCCTGCCCCGCACAAACCCGACTGTCATACCTTATAAAACTCACGGTACCATGCCCACACGTTGGCCAGCCCATCTGCGATGGATGTTTGCGGGTCGAAGTCCAGCAGGGCGCGGGCGCGGGTGTTGTCGCAGTAGGTAATCAGCGGCTCGGTAGGCGGTGCGGGTTCCACCACCTTGACGGCCTCTTTGCCCACCAGTTCCTCGTAGATGTTGATGAAGTCAATCAGCGGCAGCGGCGACCCGTAGCCCAGGTTAATCAACTGGAAGCCCAGGGGCCGTTCCAGGGCGGCTATCACCCCGGCAACCGTGTCGTCAATGTAGGTCCAGTCGCGCTTCAGGTCGCCCCCGTTCCACAGCTTAATCGTCTCACCGTCTAATATCGCCTTGAGCGCTTTAAGGGGCATCATATCGGGCCTGCCAAACGGCCCATACACATTAAAGAAGCGCAGTGCGGTCACGTTGAGGCCGTGCAGATTATAAAAGCTGTGCCCGTACAGTTCGGCGGCGCGTTTGCTGGCCGGGTACGGTGCCAGCGGACGGTCGGCGGCGTCGTCCTCGCGGAAGGGGATGCGTTCGGGTTCGGCCTGCCCGTAGATTGATGACGTGGACGCCTGTACGAACACCTCAATATCGTGTTTGGCGGCTAAGTCCATCAGGTTGACGGTGCCCGTCGTGTTGACTTCCATGTACTCGCGGGCACGCCCCACTGAGTAGCGCACACCGGGCATAGCGGCCATGTTCGCAATGCGGGTGATGGTGTGCTGCTCGAACAGGTTAGCCAGCGCGTCATAGTCGCGGATGTCCACCTCAACCAGCGGCACGTCGGGGTTCATAGCGGCGTAACGTGCCCGCTTGAAGGTCACATCGTAGTAGGGGTCGTAGTTATCCAGCAGCAGCACAGGGTGGCCCTGCCTGACGAGCGCAGCCGCCAGATGCGAGCCAACGAAGCCAGCGCCGCCAGTGATAAGTGTGGTCACAGTGGGGGGTCCTTTGCAGCGAACCGAACAAAACGGCTGTCATCTTAGCACCGGGTTGGGGGCCTTGGCTATGCCCCAAAGAACGTGTCCGTTTCCCAGCGTTGTGCGTTCGTCTGGATATACCATGCCATATAATCATATTCTCGCTGATTGCGAATCACACGGTCATGGTAATTTCGCTGCCATATTGTCTCATCCGTTGCGTTTGGTAATTGACGGATACGCCGGGTCACCGTCGATTTGTACTGTCCTACAATTGCACCCAGCGACCCGCTTGGTGCCCCCTTTGCGTTTGGTTGATGCGTAGGGGCGAGGCGTGCCTCGCCCGCATTTTGGGGTTGTGTCGTTGTGGGCGACTCATGAGTCGCCCCTGCGGATGGACGCGCAGACTCTACGATGATGACAATACCATGAACGTGATTGGGCATCACAACAAACGCATCCAATACAACATGTGTAAAATGCACGGGAATGCTGTGCCACACATCCCATGCGATTTGCCCCCGCGTGCTTAACTGCATCACCCCATTGGTAACGCGACCAAACAGGTGCATCCGGTTGTGCGTGCAAATCGTGACGAAATACGCGCCCTCATGGGCGTAATCATACCCGCGCCAGCGGTGTGATTGACGGTTGCGGCGCAGCCCCATCACAATGGCTAATCTGCGCTAAAAGGCATCATATTGGCGTTTGCAGGCCCCGCCGCCGGAGCAAAATGCACTTCCACCTCAGCAACGCTGCCGCCCTGCGCCCGCACCTGCTCACACACCCGCGCCCGAATGCGGCGCGTCACGAGGGCCGTTTGGGCGATGGTCACTGCCGGGTTAACGGTCACGTCAATGTCGATGTGGGCCGCGTCACAGGTGCCCCGGCTGCGTGCCCGCACCACCTGCGCCACGTCGGGCAGGTCACACACCCAGCCGCGCAACTGCGTTGGGGAATACGGGGCTGTATCCACCAGCACGCCGCCCGCGTTCCGCAGCACGCGCACCGCCGCCCGCACAATCAACCCGACCACAATCAGCGCCGCAACGGTGTCCATCCAGGCAAAGCCGAACACCACAAACAGGCTGCTGCCCAACACGGACAGCGTCACAAACACGTCAGCGCGGGTGTTTTCAGCATCAGCCAGCAAAAGCTGAGACCGGTAGCGCTTGCCTGCCCGCCGCTGGTACACACTCACGCCGATGTTCACCACCAGTGTGGCCAGCAGCACGGTCACCGTCAGCGGGGTAATGGCCGGGGTCGCAGGGTCGCCCAGCAGGCGGTGGGCCGCGTGCTGAACGACCTCCCAGGCGGTGAGCAGCAGCAGCAGCCCGATGATCAGCGTGCCCACCGTCTCAAAGCGGTGATGGCCGTAGGGGTGGTCGGCGTCCGGCGGCTGTGACGCAATGGCATTGGTAATCAGCGCCGCCACATTGCCCGCGCCGTCCATCAGCGAGTGAAACCCGTCTGCGACGATGGCCAGGGCACCGCTCATCAGGCCAACAGTGATTTTGCCCAGCGCAACCGTCAGGTTGAGAACGAGGGTGATGACCAGCACGCGCCGGATGTTGTGGGTTTGCGTAGCGATGGGGATGGCTCCTGTGGCGTTGTGATCTGCATTGTTAATAGTTAGCGTAAGGGGTAGGCGGTATGTTTGGCAACCAGGAACACCGAAATTAGACGTGGCTTAAAATCGGTTTTGTAACGTGACATTTGTAGATGTTTCAGTGATAAACCTCTACGGTAAATATGCTATTCTTTGAAACATACAATAATAATTTCAACGGGAGTACATCATGGCTTGGTATGACATCTTTCTCGGGAGAAAGTATAAGCGCGAGTTAGCTGAAACGAAGAAGCGATGCGCTCAGCAGATGGGCAGAGCAAAACAGCTTCTTACTCAGGAAAGACAAACTAACCGCGAGATGGAGGCGAAGCTGTCCATCATCGAAAATATGGAGGCCCTAGGATTCCGTGAAACAGTGGAAAAGTTGCGGGCTGAGCAGAAGCGATTGCAGGAGCGGGTGGGTGAACTGAATGCAGAGGTTGCCGAGAAAGAAACCGAAATCATCCAACTTGATGATGCTATCCTGCTCCAATCTTTTGGTATCTATGAGACACGCTACGATTTTGAGGACTCCAGCCTGTACAAAGTTCGACTTGACAAAATACGTGATGAGCAGAAGCAAATGGTCAAAAATGACGGAGCAGTCGTTGTAGCGAATACATGGAGCGTTGGCGGTAGTGAGTCTGAAGGCAAGAAGATGACAAAGGACTATGTCAAACTGATTCTGCGCTCCTTCAACAACGAGTGTGACGCAACGATTGTAAAGGCCAAGTACAACAACGTCGAATCTTTGGAGAAGAAGATAAACAAAGCCGCGGAAACTTTGAATAAGCTGGGGGAGCGCATGACGGCTTCGATCACCTCAAAATATGTGAATCTCAAGATTCAAGAGTTATACCTTTCTTATGAATATGAACTGAAAAAGCAGACTGAAAAGGAAGAGCAACGCCGAATCAAGGAACAAATGCGCGAAGAGGCAAAAGTGGCAAGAGAAATCGAGGAAGCCAAAAAGACGTTGAGGAAAGAGGCGACACACTTCACAAAAGCAATAACAAAGTTAGATGAGCAACTTGAGACCGCGGACTCTGAAGAGATTCGCCAAAGTCTAGAAGAAGAAAAGCGAAAAATTGAAGAGGAACTTGCAAAAGTCAGTGAAGATATAGCAGCTAACGAAATGCGTGAGAAAAACACTCGGGCGGGCCATGTGTACATAATCTCTAATATCGGCTCTTTTGGAGAAAATGTCTATAAGATAGGTATGACGAAACGGCTTGATCCGCAGGAACGGGTTGACGAACTCGGTGACGCGTCTGTGCCATATCGATTTGACGTTCATGCATTAGTTTTTAGTGAAGATGCCCCAGCCCTAGAAAGTGCTATTCACAAAGCATTTTCTGACAGGCGTATTAACCTAGTTAACCAGCGGCGCGAGTTTTTCAAAGTAACATTGAAAGAAATCGTCCATGTGGTGAAAGAGAATTTTAATAAACCTGTTGAGTTCACAATGGCGGCAGAAGCAGCGGAATTTCGCCAGTCAGAGCAAATGCGTAAGGTATTGCGTACTGGACGCAAAGTAGCGGTGAGTTGAAAATAGGGGTTGTTTCGTGGGGTGACATCCGTCCACATAACGCCGGAAAACATCCCACGTCACGGGTTTGCCACTATGCTGTAAAAAACGACATACCCGGAGGCAACCCCATGCACCCTACACCGAACAAACGCCTACGCCGCTTATCGCTGGTCGCGCTGGTGATTGTGCTGGTTTCGCTGGCTGTGGGGGTCACGCTGATTCTGATGGGGCCGTTTGTAGGTGGGGTTTTCTCTAACGCAACCCTCTACGACTGTATGGAGAACGGGCGGTTCGTGCCCTGCCCCACGCCGGAGTGGTAACGGAGTTAT
>DAOTTY010000390.1:0-1566 GCA_034437575.1 Anaerolineae bacterium
GCCCGTGTACTGCTCAATGTGGTCAAGGTAGGTTTGCTGGAACGTGTAATCGAAGGTGACGAGGTGCGCGGCCATCTCCGCCACCAGGTCACCAAACGCCTGGGTAGCGTCGCCGTGCAGCAGTCCCCGCTCCTGCCCTAAACGCATCATGACCTGAATCGGGTCTTCTAGCGCGGCTCGCGTTTGTGCGTCGCTCTGAACGTCGAGCCAGAGATCGCGCACGAAATCCTGCCCAAACCTCGGCAACTCTGCCAGATGTTGCAGGATCATCCAGGAGGCGTAGCGAAAACCGGCCCAGTTGAGCGGTTGGTGCATCTGGGTGACGTAGGTGGTGAGGTCAGCACCGAAGGCCGGGATGAACTGGTGTGCACACCAGTTCGCATGGACTTCCCAGAAGTACCCGACGTGGGGACTATTCTGAAACCCGTTGCTGTAGAGTTGCATCACGTGTGTCAGCTCATGCGGGATCAAGGAGGACCCCTCCTGCATCGCCAGCGGGTTCATGGCGACCTCGCGCGCGGCGTTGGCCCACCCCGTCTGATGCTGTGGGAGGCCGGTATGCGTCAAGTAGATGTTTATCTTGTGAGCGACAGGTGGCCCGCTCAGGTTAAACGGCTGCCGCGCCGCATCCGAAAAAGGCATGGGAAAGCGCAGGTCAACCTCGAAGAAGGCCCACACCTGTTCGAAAGAGCGCATCACCGTATCCATGAAGCCGGGCTGCGCCGCGAGTTCCCCATCGCCGGTAGGTTGCTTGCCGAGGTAGAAGGCGAAGTGTTCTGTTTCGTATAGGTTGAACAGCTCGCCCCGTTGTCCCGCGTTGTACACCAGAAACTCAACCGTGCGGGGAGGGCCGGGCTGCTGCCGGGCATTTCTGCGTTGAGCAACCACCGTTGTGGTGCGCTCATCTACGGCACGCAGGTACTCACGATCCGCATTGGTAAACGACACCAGCGGGTAACCTCGGATCTGTCCGCCTCGGCGCTCCAGCAGGGCATAGCGATGGCCGCGTGCGTTCTGCAATCCACGAAAACCTACCAGTCGCCCCTCAAAGGGGTTGCCAGTCGCCAGGCCAACTTCCCCGCTGCCAATGAGAGCGAAAGGTTGGTCCGTCATGGCTGGGCGTGTGCGCAAGCGAGGTGTCCACGTTCGCCACGCTTCGTTGTTGATCGTCAGCCATGGTATCTGTGTGGCGCCTCCCTGTTGCTGCAAGAGCGCGAGGTTGGGCCAAGCCAGGGCAGCCCCCCACACGCCAGTGAACTTCAAGAAGTCCCGCCGACTGTAATGGTAGGTCATGGTCATCTTACTCCCACAGTACCGTACAGGGTATCACTGGCTCGGCAATCACGATGATCAGCCGTTTTACATGTTCCATGTTTCGCTCCAGTTGCGTCTGGCGGTGCATCGGGGGACTCAATCCCGCAGCGTGCGAATCAACACAGCAAAACCGAACAACAGCATGCCCGCCCCAATGACCAGCGGCAGCAAAACGTCCAGCGAGTCGACCGTCTCCAGGTAAGATCGAGCGGGGTCGTTCGGATCGACGTAGACGGGTTGAGTTGAGCCAAT
>DAOTTY010000391.1:0-2403 GCA_034437575.1 Anaerolineae bacterium
TGCGGGCGGTGGCGGGCCTCGTCAACCGTCAACTGGCGCACCGAATGCCTGCATGACAGAGTTGTGGGGAAGGGGGCGCTTACGACATCGTCTTATTCTGAAGTTTAACTACTGGCTAACGGCTTGATGTCGCTCATTCCATCTCTCCTTCGCGTTTTTTGACGGTGATTATCCTTTCTCGACCCTACATTACCAACTTTCTTTCATTTTTGAAGCGATTGCCCTGGTTAGCCCAGGTCATCCCACTCCGGGATAGGGTCGTTGAGGTAGCCGCGCAAGGCACGTACCGGCTCACGGAAGTAATCACGCAGGTAGGCAAGCAGGTCAGGCGCGAGTCCGGTTTCGTAGGCTTCATTTGCATTGATCGTGTTGTTGTAGCCCGCTGGTACAAAGGACGAATCTACACCGAGCTGGCCGTACAACGCTTGCAGCGCGGGTAGCTGCCCTGTGAACCGCTCAAAGATTAGCGGTATCAAACTATCCTTGCCGAAGTACCGCGCCCACATCGGCAAATAGTCCATGTAACGGCTGCGTTTGAGGTAGGCATAGGGCGAAACGGATATTTTGGCCGGGTCGTATTGGTCGCGGCGTTGGTCCTCAGTGCGGAAGGCCGCCTCCACATCCAGCGGTTCAAGGCCGTATTGCCGGGTAAAGTAATAATTCGACAGCGAGCGGCGCACAGGGTGGCGCAGGCACACAATGATCTGCGCGTCGGGGTACCAACTCACAATGCGTTTGGCAGCCCGCTCGTGTTCAATGTAGCTCGTGCTTTTTTCGCCCAGGCAGGTTGCGCTGTCACAGTCTGCGAAGTAGGTGATTTCATAGTCTACCGGGGCCAACGCAGTGAAGTCGTCGCGCAAAAAGTATTTGGGTTCGGGGCGCTCTGGTTGGGCCATGCAAATTTGTGGGTGGGCTTGCAGCATCCGGTACAGGTAGGTGGTGCCGCTGCGCTGTGCCCCGATGACGAAGAAGTGCTTACTCGGCACGGTTCACCTCATCGCGGATGTGGTAAATTTCGGTGTAACTTACCTGATGCAGCAAGCGAATGACGTACTCCCCAAGCATACTGAGGATGATAATGTTGATGCTGCTGGCAAGGGCCAACATGATAAACACAGAGGCCCACCCCGGCACGCTCACCCCAACAATCACTGCGCGAAACAGGTAGTACACACCGATGAGAAATGACAGGCCAGACGCAACGAAGCCAACAACGCCAACAAAGCGCAGTGGGTACGAGGAGTAGTTGAACAGGATTGTCATCACCAGCCGCAGGATGCGAATAAGGTTGTAGTTGCTGCTGCCCACCTGCCGGGCGTGATGCTCCACCAGCACATCACCACGATTGTTGGAAAACATGAGCGATAAGCCATTGATATAAGGGTATGGGGTTTTATAGGCGCAAATACGATTAACAACGTCTCGGCGCATCAACCGGAAGTTGGTCACGGCGAGGTCTTTAGGCTTATGAAAGACGCGCTCGTTCACAGCGGCAATCAGGCGGCTGCCCGCCCGCCGATAGCCTGCGTGCTGCTTTTTGGCAAAGCGCCCGTAAACAATGTCATAGTCGTGCGCCAGCGCAGCATAAACCAGCTTTGAGATTTCCTCTGGCGGGTTTTGCAGGTCATCGTCAATGGTTATGACCCAATCCCCCGTGCTGTTTTGCAGCCCGCAAAACACAGCGGTATGCTGGCCGTAGTTTCGCAGCAAATTAATCGCGTGGATGTGAGGATTTTGGGCGGCTTTTTCGCACAGCTTGTGCCAACTGCCATCTGGACTGCCATCATTGACTGCGATGATTTCATAATTCCAGCCCTGCTGTTCAAAGAACTGCGCGGTTCGGTCAAGCGTTTGTTGGATGATGGCCTCACTGCGATAGACTGGGATAACCACGCTGTAGGTGAATTGCTGAGCCTGCTGTACGAAGTCTACGTCGGTTTGGGGGGTATCGGTTGTGTCGATCATTGTGATTTTGCCCAGGGCCATCCGCTAATGAGCGTTATCTTAACGCAAGACGGGCAAATTGGGAGTGGGCAGCATGGTTTGTGCAGGCATTTGGTATACAGAAATAGGTGCTGACGGATGCTGTTGGTCAATTGATTTTCCTGCTGTTTTGCCCTCATCCCCCAGCCCCTTCTCCCGAACGCTGCGCTGGGAGAAGGGGAGAAGACCGTTTTTTGAAGTCCCTCTCCTAGTCCCGCAGGGACGGTTGGGAGAGGGATTTAGGGTGAGGGCTTGATTCGCCAACAACATCGCAATGTGTGCGAAACGCCGCCTCACAGTATAATCATAGTAGATCAACCAACACGAAACGCACGCCATGTCTCAGGTCGAAGCCCGCATCTCCCAACTGCGCGAAGCCGCCGAACAACTCCGCCGTTCCTCCCGCCGCCTCCAAGAGTC
>DAOTTY010000392.1:0-10801 GCA_034437575.1 Anaerolineae bacterium
CCTACTGCCAGCACACCGGGGCAGGGGGGCGGTAATGCGGTGCTGCTCAACCTGCTGCTATTTATTATTCTGGGCGTGCTGCTGTTGTACAGCGCCAACGTCCTGCTGGCCGGATTGTTCCCAGAGATGGCCGCCGAAACCGAACTCACCGTAAGCCTGAATAACGCCATCTACGTTGCGCTGGTCGGGCTGTTTGCGGCGGCCCTGTCGTCCGTGCTGATTTTGTGGCGGGAGGTGCGCGTGTGGCTGTCGGGGCGGTTGGGTAGTCACGGTACCTTCGACCCGGACTCACGGGTTCACATGACAGCGCTGGTGCTGGCGATTATCTTTCTGTCTTACACGGCCATGGATTTAATCCTGGTGGGGGGCGTGGCGGGCCTGGCAGAAAACCTGGCCGAGCAAAGCCCCGGTGCCCAGGATGCCCTGGGCAGCTTAGTCATTATGATTGTGGTTGCCTTTTTGGGTGTGGGCTTGCTGGTGCGGCGCTCACTCACCCAGGTGCTTGAGCGGCTGGCACTGCGCTTACCCACTTTCCAGGACATCGTGTGGGGTGTGGGCACGGCGGGGGCCTGCCTGGGGTTGATTTTCATTTTCGGCATTGTGATGACTTTTGTGCTGTCACCAGAGGCGCTGGAGCAGCAGGGCGCGGCCAGTGACCAGATTGCGCGGGCGCTGGGTGGCTCGCTGCTGCTGGTGTTTTTGGCGGCGTTCGGGGCTGCCGTTGGCGAGGAAATCCTGTTTCGTGGGGCGCTTCAGCCCGTGTTCGGACTCATCCCCACAACGTTGTTTTTTGCGCTGCTGCACACCCAATACGCGCTCACGCCGGGGTCTGCCATCATTGTGATTGTGGGCGGGGCGTTTGGTATCCTCAAGCAGCGCACCAGTACAACAGCCGCCATCATCGCGCACTTCACGTATAACTTTGTGCTGTTGGCCCTGGCCTACGTCTACATCCAGCTTGAAGAAGCGGGCCTACTGCCCGAAGCAGCAGAGTCGATTATCCTGCTTACATCATACCTTTTACCCGGACTCACCCAGGTTGGCCAATATTTATGAAGCCCTGTTCACTGCTGCTGCTATGCCTGGGATTGGGCCTGCTGGGCGGGCCAGTGGTGGCCCAGAGTACGTCTGCGCCGCCACAGTTTTTCATTCGTTGGAATGCAGCGCCTGTCTTTCCGCAGGGGATGTACTTTGAATTGGAAGCTGTGGTGCCCGAAGATGTGGGCATTACCTTCCTCACCCTGACCCTGGAGGCCGACAACCGTGATCCGGTTCAGGTGCGCGTGCCCACCACCGACGAAACGCTCGTCACTCGTGAGCAGGAACGGCTCACGGTAGAGTACATTTGGCTGTTCCAAACGGCAGATGTCGTGCCAGAGTTGTTTTCAACGGTTCGTTACGAGTGGTCAATGGGCACCACCACCAGTGACCGTACCGACGTTGGTGCGGGTGAGGTTGTGTTTGAAGACCAGCGCGTATTCTGGCGGCGCACCACAGATGACACCCTCGGTGTTACGCTCCTTCACCCACAGGAGGGTGTTGATGGGGGGCGCGTTTTGAGCATCGTGGACGACGCCTGGCGGCTGATGGAAGCCAACACCGCCCCTATTGGCGAGCGCACCGTGCTGTTTTACACCGAAGGGCTGCCAATGGGATGCCTGACGACAGAAAGTGGCAATCCGGTTGCGGCTAACCTGGACTTTGACATCAGCATCCCGTGTGAACCGACGATCATCGAAGCAGTGTATGAGCGCACCCGCCTGATTGTGTTCGATGAGGTGACAGGCTCTCGTGATGCAGCCGACCGGGTGCTGGTGTGGGCCGTTGATGAATTTTACCGTGATCTGTGGGCAGAAGCCGACGCGCCGCGTTGGTTCCGGGCAGGCTTAACGGAACTTTACCGCCCGATCAAAACTCAGGGGGTACTTTCTGCCACGCTGTTGGCAGCACGCAGTGGCGACCTGCTTTCGCTGGACGCCCTGACCACACCCCCAGATGCCCCCCCACCAATGTTTGAGTTGTGGCAGGCGCAAAGCTACGGGCTGGTCATTTACATGGCAGAGCGGCACGGCCTGGATGCTGTGTACGAGTTGGCGGGCACCGTTGGGGATTACGAGTCGTTCCAGATGGCCTATGAAGCCATCACCGGGGAGTCACTATCTGCGTTGTATGTGGCCTGGGAAGCGTGGTTGTTTTCCGACGAGGCGGTGCGGGTATACAACGTGGACATCTACGGACGCCCGACCCTAACGCCAACGCGAGTGCTTTCGGATACGCCCACATGGACGCCGCTGCCCACGCTCACGGCCACACTGACGCCAACCATCACGCTAACGCCGACTGTTACCCTCACGCCCACACCACTGCCCCCTACAGTGACGGTCACGCCGCGCTCGGCACGGGATGTATTCACCGCCACGCCTACCCCCACCCCGGACCCGGTCGCACAGGTGGCCAGCCAGCCCACAACGCGCTACGCGCTGTATGGATTGGCCGGGCTGGCGGTGTCGATTTTACTGCTGGGCGTGCTGCTGAGCAGCCGCCGTTAGCGCACATCTCATGATTGCAATAGACGCAGTACCCATGACAGACTTTCTGGCGACGACCCGCCACGCTATTCAGAACCCGTACACATGCTTTTGGGCAATAAAGACCCTGACGCACCTTTTAGCCCACGGAGACGCCAACTAACTCATGACAAATCTATATGACCTGACGCAAGACGACCTGCAAACCCTGCTTAAAAGCTGGGGCCAGCCGAAGTTCCGGGCCAAGCAGGTGTGGGAGTGGCTGTACACGCACCGCGCCGCCGCCGTAGACGACATGACGAACCTGCCCAAAGACCTGCGAGAGCGCCTGAAGGCCGAAACCACACTGGGCACGCTGCGCCTTGTGACAGAGCAGCTCAGCCGTGACGGCACAGTCAAGCGGGTGTATGCGCTGCCGGACGGCAAAATGATTGAAGCGGTGTTGATGCGCTACAGTGACGGGCGGCGCACGGCGTGCATTAGCACGCAGGCAGGCTGCGCGATGGGCTGTGTGTTTTGTGCGACGGGGCAAATGGGCTTTACTCGTCATTTGAGTGTGGCCGAGGTGTTTGAACAGGCGATGATTTTCGCACGCGAACTGACCGCTAACGACGAACGCCTGAGCAACGTGGTGCTGATGGGCATGGGCGAACCGTTCCACAACTACGATGCATCGGTGGGGGCCATCCGCCGCCTGATGGACGACCTCGACATCGGGGCGCGGCATATCACCGTGAGTACAGTTGGGCTGGTGCCCCAGATACGACGCTTTGCCGATGAGGGCTTACAGGCCAAGCTGGCGATTAGCCTGCACGCTGCCAACGACGCGGCGCGGAGTGCCTTGCTGCCCGTCAACAAGCGCTGGAACATCCGCGAACTGTTGGACGCCTGCCGCACGTACATTCACAAGACGGGCCGCCGCGTAACGTTCGAGTGGGCGCTCATTCACGGCGAAACGGATACGCCCGAACAGGCACACGAACTCGGTGCGCTGCTCAAGGGGATGCTGTGCCACGTCAACGTGATTCCGCTGAATCCGACGGCGGGCTATGGCGGCACACCTTCAGAGACAGCGGCGGTCGATGAGTTTATTGCGATACTGGACAGCTACGGCGTGAGCGCTACCGCCCGCGTGCGGCGCGGCATCGACATTGACGCCGGTTGCGGCCAGTTGACCACCCAATTCCTCGATACTGATTCCATCCCTGTTACATCGTAAAGGCCAGGCGGTAGCCCCGCCCCCATGAATTAACCGATAACCCGGCTTTGCGTGGGGGTATCAGCGGGGACGTGCAGGCGATCCAAGCCAGTGACAGTCCGATTTAGCAGCGTATGAAAATGGATTGCATTGTGCGGGCTGTCTGATAAGATACAAACAGTAACAATCTAGCAGCCTTCGGGGCGGGGTGGAATTCCCCACCGGCGGTAAGGTGCCACAAGGTACCAAGCCCGCGACCCGAGCCGCGCTTTTCTCATCATATCTCTCTTGACTCCACGAAAAGCGTGCATCGCAGCGGCAACGCCTGCGACGGTGGACCTGGTGAAAGGCCAGGGCCGACGGTAATAGTCCGGATGGTAGAAGGCGGAGCAACACCCGCAGCAGCAATGCGAGCGCGGTGTATTTGCGTACACTCACCCCTACAACGTGTTGGGTTGGGTTTGTGTTCGCTTATGTTTTAGCTCCTATCGCCCCGATGTGATCGCGCATCGGGGCTTTTTGCTTTCCCAGGCTGCACCTTAACGTCCAATTTGTTGTAAGGTGGAGAAACTCCCATGTTCAAACGTAGTTTTGTTGTCATCCTGCTGATGCTAACCGCCGCAGTAGGCCGCGCCCAGGAAACGCCCGCCGAGACGTTCCTGCTCAACTTTATCCCGAACATTCAGTACGCGCCGTTTTACGTCGCGCAGGCATCGGGGTTGTATGAGGCCAACGGCGTCAGCATTGAGTATGACTATCTGGATGAGCCGGTTGTGTTGGATTTGGTCGCAGCGAACCAGAACGCGCTGGGGATGGTCAGCGGTGAGCAGGTTATTTTGGGCCGTGCGGAAGAGCGCCCGGTGACGTTCGTGTATGAGTGGTATCAGGAATACCCGATTGGCGTTGTCTTCTCAACGGACAGCGGCATTGAATCCGTGGAAGACCTGACCGATGTTCGTGTGGGGCTGCCGGGGCGTTTTGGGGCCAGCTACAGCGCCCTCACGACCATGCTTGAGGGCGCGGGCCTGAGCGAAAGTGACATCACGCTGGAAGAAATCGGCTACAACGCGCCGGAGGTCATTTGTGTGGGCGGTGTGGATGCCGCTGTGGTGTACATCAACAACGAGCCGCTGCAAATCCGTGAGCGGGCGGCCAGCGGCGACTGTGACCCGGTTGAAGGTGTGGCTGTCATCCCGGTGGCATCGGTCACCGACCTGGTGTCTAACGGCATCATCACCAATGAAACGACGCTGGCCGAGCGCCCGGAGCGGGTCGAAGCGGTGGTCGCCGCCTTTGACGAGGCGCTGCGTCTATCCATCAACAACCCGGCGCGGGCCTACCTGCAAAGCATTGATTTCATTGAGGGCCTGCCCGCCGAGCCGGACTTCGTGGCGGCGCTGGAAGCCATGGCCGCCGAGCAAGACGCCTTCCTGGCCACTGAGCCGGATGCAAACGCCATCACTGCCAGCCGCGCAGCCATGCTGACCGCCCTCCAAGATGAATTCGGCACCGGGGTGGCTATTCAGTTCGAGGTGCTGCTGGAAACCATCCCGCTGTGGGAAGCCGAACAGCTTGGCTTCTCTGACATTGCAGCGTGGGAAAACATGCAGGCCACGCTGCTGTCACTCGGCCTAATTGAAGAAGCCACTGACCTGGAAGGCGCATTCACTAACGCCTATCTGCCGGAATAATTCACACCTGTGGGGTGGCTACACACGCCGCCCCGCGCTGTTTCACAAGTTTGGAGTTGCCATGATGTTTACTGGAATTGTTGAAGAAATTGGAGCCGTAGCCGCTATGCGCGAAGTTGATGGCGGCTGGGCGCTAACGCTGAAGGCGGGCGTAGCCCTGGAAGGGGCAAAGCTGGGCGACAGCATCGCCATTAACGGAACGTGCCTTACCGTCACGGACTTGCAGCCGGGGCACTTCACCGTAGGTTGCTCACCGGAGACGCTGCGCCGCACCAACCTGGGCGACCTGACCCCCGGTGACCGCGTAAACCTGGAACGGTCACTGGCCGCAGACGGGCGCATCGGCGGGCATTTTGTGCAGGGCCATGTAGACGGCACGGGCACCATTGCGGCGTTCCGCGAAGAAGGTGATTCGTTGTGGGTGACGGTGAACGCCGCGCCAGAAGTGCTGCGCTATGTGGTGCCCAAAGGCTACATCGCCGTCGATGGCACCAGCCTGACGGTCGTTGATGTGCTGGAAGACGGGTTCACGTTCATGCTGGTGGCCTACACGCAGCAGCACATCATCCTGCCGCACAAGCAAATCGGTGACCGGGTTAACCTGGAAGTGGACGTGGTGGGCAAATACGTGGAAAAGTTCATGCTGGCCCACGCCGACGCCTAGCCCATCACCCGGCCCTGGAGTGACGCAGCCACCGTGACGCGCAGCCGCTCAAGCACAGTGGGGGCCACGTCCATCAGTTGATGACCCGCCACATACCCCCGGCCCTGGCGGCGCGGCTCGTGCAGCAGGAATAAGCCCTGTGGCGCGTGATTGGCATCGTCCGGGCCGGTGTCGTTTTCCAGCGTATGCACGCCGTCGTAGCCCAGGCCGCCCACACAGCGCCAGTGCAAGTCACCGAAGTACACCAGCAAATCTGGCGGGATGTTGTTCGTTTGCGTGTAGATTTGCTCCGGCGCGTAGACGGTTGTATTCAGTGGCGTGCCGTCTGGTGCGGGGATGGCCTGTAGCGCGGCGGTGAGTTCTGCCTTCACTGCGGCCACCTCCCCCGCCGGGATCACGCCCTGCGGTTCGCGCCCCGCTACATTCAGGAAGATGCGCCCATAGTAGCCGCCTGTACTCCACGCCCGCGTGCGGGGCCAGTTTATATCGGCGTCCTCAAAGCGTGTTAGCGTGCCTTCTGGCGGCGGCGTGTTAAGCGCCAGCCAGCCGTTGCGCCACAGCCACTCGTTTATCGCAATTGCGCCGTCCATGCGCGTCACGCCATGATCGCTGACGATGAGCACCGTCACGTCGTCGCCCACTGCACGGAGCAGGTCGGCAAGGTGGGCGTCCACCTGCTTGTAATAGTCACGGATGGTATGACGAAACGGGCTGTCCGGCTCATGCAGGCGGTGGGCCGGGTCATGGTAGCGCCAAAAGCCATGATGCACCCGGTCTGTGCCCATGTTAACGTACATGGCAAAGTCCCAGGGCTTGCTGGTCAGCGTATGCTGGAGCAGCTTAAACTGCACGTCGGTCACATCACTGATGCGCTGCGCCAGCCACGCTTTGTCGTGCGTGCGGAAGCCCGTTGCATCAAAGGCATAGCCTGGCGTGACCTTCAACACCTCGCTTTTGAAAATGGCCGGGTAGGTAAAGGCACTCTCCAAACCAGGGGTCAAAAATCCGCTGACGAGATGGCCGTTGAGCGGGCGCGGCGGGTACGTTTGCGGCACACCGATGACCACATTTTGCTTGCCCGCCTCACTGAGCATCTCCCACAGGCGCGGGACTTTGATTGCCTGACCATTGGCAACGGTCAGGCTGTTGTAGTCATAGGCGGCGCGGTTGCGAAAGCCATACACCCCCAACACACCGGGGTCGCGGCTGCTGGTCATACTGCTCCATGCCGGGACGGTAATGCACGGGATGGACGACTCCAGCGGGCCGTAGGTGCCACCGGCGATTAAACGGCTGAGCGTGGGCAAATCAGCCCGGAACTCGTCAAAAATCAGGTGCGGCGGGGCGCAGTCCAGGCCGATGACGAGCAGGCGCGGTGGTTTGCGCCCCAAACGTGACAGGAAGCGCATCTAATCGCTCAGCAGGGCGTTAGCGTGGAAGCCGCCCAGGATGCGTTGGGTGTCTTGCGGGTAGGCTTGCAGATAGCCACCATGACCAACACCCGGCACCTCCCACAGTGTGCTGTTGATTGCTGCCGCCGCCAGTGCCCGCCCGTCGCTTTGCGGTTCTTGCGTGCCGTAGATGAGCAGCACCGGGCGCGGGTTGATGTCGTCCATGATGTGGATCGGCGCAAGCTGGCTGAGCGGCATCCCGGTTCCAGCGCGGAAGCCCCACCGCAGCCCCACCAGATGCAGCCGCAAAATAGGTGATAGCGTGGGGTCGTTGGCCCCAACATTTGCCTCCATGTCGTGATAGTTACCCATCGCACTCACCGCCCGAATCTGCGGGGTGCGGGCCGCGCCGAACAGGGCCGCTGCCCCGCCTGCACTAAACCCATGAACGGATACGCGCTGCGGGTTTATACCATCGCGGCTGAGCAGGTAGGTGTAGGCGGCGGTCACGTCGTCGCCCTCGGCATAGCCGAGTGTGGTCGGCTGGCCCAGGCACACCCGTGACCCTAACACCAGCACGTTTAAGCCCGCATTGTGGAACACCTGCGCGTAATCCATCTGCCCGCCGTGATCCTGATTGAAGGGCGGCGCGATAATCACGGTGGCATCGGTGCTTGCGGGGATGAAGTAGGCGGTCAGCGTCAGGTCACCCGACGGAAACGTGACCACCTCATGGGGCAGGCCGTACTGGTGAGGGGTTGGCGTGGTTACACAGGCCGTCGTCGTCAGGCTATACATCGTCTGAAAGCCCCAAACCACCGGGATAGACAGTAGTCCGACGGTCAGCAGCAGCAGCGCCACGATGACCAACCGCCGCCAGTAGGCGGCGTTGCGCTTAGGCGCTGCGCTTGTACGCACTGCCCCGCCTGAAGATACGCGCACCCATTATCACCAGCACGATGCTCACCAGATACAGCGCCATCAGCGGCCCCATCACCAGCATCATGTTAACGGGGTCTACGGTGGGTGTAATCATGGCCGCCGCCACCGCAGAAATCACGATGGCCAAGCGCCAGTTGTTGATGAGCGGGCGGGGAGCGACGAAGCCCAACAGCGACATAATAAACAGCACCAGCGGCGTTTCAAACGCCACCCCCATCCAGAACAGCAGGTTGGTCACAAACGTGATGTAACGGCCTGCTTCCCACTGTGACTCAAACAGCCCTTCCTGAAAGCCCTCCAAAAAGCGCAGCGCTGGCGGAATCAGGACGAACCAGGCGAAGGCTACCCCCAGCAAAAACAGAAAGAATACCGCTGGCAATGCAGACACAAAGTAGCGCTTTTCTTTGCGCGTCATGGCCGGGACGATGAACATCACCAGTTGGTACGTCACGATGGGCACGGCTAACGTCGCCCCGACGAGCAAGGCCACCCGAAAGTACGCCACTACAGAGCCGGTCGGGTCTATAATCAAAAACTCGTTGCCGCCCGCCAGCGTGAGGTAGGGCTGCCCCAGGTATTGCAAAATTTGCCCGGCGAACACCGACCCTAACGCTGTGCCGATGCCAATCCCCAGCACCGAGCGGATGAGGCGGCGGCGCAGTTCGTCCAGGTGCTCCAAAAAGCCCATTCGGGCGCTGTGGCCGTTCTCTTCCTCGTAGATGTCTACGTCTGGCGGCGGCGTGCTTTTGAGCTTGCTCATTCGTTATCACCCCCGCCCCAGGTGCCCAGGCTCGGTGCATCGTCATCGGGTTTGGCCGTGTTGTTGGGGCTGCTATCCTCGTTGGCAGCGGGTGGCTCAGGGGCTGTTTGCTTGATGCCGTTTGGGGATGGCGGCTTGGTCGCGTTTTGCACATCCCGGTTAAGGCCGTCTAGCTCACTTTTAACGCCACGACTGACGCTTTGCAGGTCACGCTGGATGTTCTTGAGTTCTTTTTCCGGGTTGCCCGCCGCGTCCATCACCTGCTTGCCATAGTCTTGCAGGGATCGCTGTAAGTCGGCGCGGGTGGGCGGTGACTTGGGCACTTTAATATCCACGCCCGATTCATCCAATTCCTTCTGGAGTGAGACAGCCACTTCTGCCCACATGGTTTGCAATTTAGATGTCCACTGGCCCAGGACGTAAGCCCACTGCGCGATGCGCTTCGGCCCTGCGACAATGATCGCAATCACCATCACGAGAATCATTTCCCAGCCGCCGATGCCAAAAATGCCGTTCATGGGGTGTCCTCGCTGGTTGCGTTATCGGTTGGGGTGTAACTGTCAATCAGGGCGGTTAGTTCGGTTTTGTTGGCGAACACGCCGCCCAGCACCCCATTGACGAAGCGGGGGGCGCTGTCTGCCCCGAAGTGCTTGGCCAGCCGCACCGCCTCGTCAGTCACAACGCCAATGGGCAGGTGGCCCAGCAGCGAATACTCGTAGACCGCAATCCGCAGCAGGTTGCGGTCAATCACGGCTACCTGGTCAAGCGGATATTCGGTGGCCACGGTTTGCAAGATTTGATCGAGCAGCGGTTGGTTATCCAGCACACCGTTGACCAGCTTGTAGGTGTATTCCCGCGTTACGGGCAGCAGGTCGTAGCGGCCCAGGTGATGCGTTAGCACCTCGCCGCGCAAATGGTGGGTGCTGTCTACTTCGTACAGCACTTGCAGCGCCAGCCACCGGGCAGCACTGCGTTCGCGCCCGTGGTCGTCTGGGATGCTGAGTCCGTCTTCGATGTCGTCTGCGTTGTTGGGGTCTTGTACAGGATAGTCAGTCACATTGGGTCTGTTGGAATTCAATCAGGAAGTATCTATATTCTAGCAAAACCTGGCGCGGTTTACACGCGACAGATGACGTGAGGGCGGTATAATAGCCTCCTTCGGCTGATTATCGTATTGCATTGAACGCAAACTGGAACGTTAGGAATTTGGTTTGACCCAAAAAGTGACCATCTACACCGACGGCGGCTGCGCCCCCAACCCTGGCCCCGGTGGATGGGCCGCGCTGCTGCTGTACAACGACACCGAAAAAGAACTGAGTGGGGCGCTTGAGCACACGACCAACAATATCATGGAGCTGACCGCCGCTATCGAAGCGCTTGAGTCCCTGTCACGCTCGTGCGAGGTGGAACTGTTTACAGACAGCACCTACCTCAAAAATGGCATCAACAGTTGGATTAACAACTGGAAGCGCAACGGCTGGAAAACCGCCAGTAAAAAGCCAGTCAAGAACAAAGACCTGTGGGTGCGCCTGGACGCCGCCACGCAGCGCCACACCATCACCTGGAAGTGGGTGAAGGGCCACAGCGGTAACCCGTACAACGAGCGCGTAGACAAACTCGTCCACGC
>DAOTTY010000393.1:0-18798 GCA_034437575.1 Anaerolineae bacterium
GCATCGTCGTCCAGGTCGTCGTCGTCAACCAGTGTGGTGCCGGGGGGCATCTGCGCCGGGGCGGTCAGGTCCGGGTTGGCCGGGAACGGGCTGGAGCCACTTGAGCCAGACTCTTGCAATTGCAGCAGTTCGTACAGGTAGCCGCACCCGCGCACGAAGTTGCCCGCCTGCGTCATCGCTACTGTGATCTGTGAGGCCACATCCGGTTCGCCACGCTGAGAGGCCCAGTGCGCCGTTGCCAAAAAGGTGTCCATCTCTACAGCCAGCGCGTCGTAGTCGCTCTCGTCGCTGCCAGTGTGCTTGCGGGCATAAGCCAACACGGTATCGCGCACTTTATCCTGTAGGGTGACCAGGCGGCCACTGTCCCGCAAAAAGCGCTGGGCATAATCGTGGACGAGCGGGTGCAGGCTGTAATAGGGCGACCCATAGCGCTGATCTTGCTGGACGAAGCCCGCCGCCGCCAAAATCGTCATCACCTTCTGGATGGTTTCGGCGGGGGCACCGCTAATCATGCTCAGCAGTTCCAGGCTGGCGCTGCCGTTAAACGTGGCCCCCAGCATCAACAGGATACCTTGCAGGGCCGGTTGCAGCTTTTCAAAGCCCACTTGCAGCGCACTGCCGCCGCTGTCGCGCAGCGCAGCAAGCATCGCCGGGGCGTCCATTTTGGCGATGCGGGCGATGCCTGCGCTGACCACAATTGACAGCGGTTGGTAGCCCAGCACACCCACAAGCTGCCGGACTTCCGGCGTGGTTTGGCCGCTCTTTTCTGAGTACAGCGTCACCGCGTCCTGTTCACTGAGCGGGGCAACCTCAAAGCCGCGCCAAATGCCGGGGATGTCGTCCTCGGCTAAGATCATCACGGGTAAGTTGGGGGCCAGCTTGTTCACAAACTCCGTGACGGCGGGCATCAGTGGGTGGCCGTCTAGCACAACAAAGGGCTTATGCTGCGCCAGTAAGGTAGCGGCAGCGCCCACCATCCCCGCCGGGTTTTCGCTGTTGGCGAGGTCCATGTCGCCATAGGCCCGCCCCACGCGCACAATCAACGCGGCCAGCGAGTCTTCATCGGTGGTTAGCCACAGGGCACCGCCGGGCTGCTGCGTGTAGGCACTGGCAAGCGTGGCGGCAATGGCCGTCTTGCCAATCCCCGGTTTACCGTGCAGCAGCACAGGCCGATTTTGCTTCAATTCGCCATAAATGCTGGCCAGTATCTGGTCACGCCCCACCAGCTTACCGGGCAACATCACCGGCAGGTCATTGGTCGTATGGGCGGGCGCTTCGTGGTATGGTAAGTCTGCCATCAGGACGCTCTATCCCTGTTTGTTTGCTGTGATCCACATTTCAAATGCAGTATAACATTGGACAGGCATTCGCGGCAATTTTCACCAGGGCTAATTCAGGGTAACGACTCAGCCCTCTCCCCAACCCCTCTCCCGAACGGGCCTGTGGCCCTGGGAGAGGGACTTAAACAGTGGCACCCGGTGCCTGAGCAGTTACAGTTTTTGTTCACTTTTTTGAAAAAAGTGACGGGTTTAGGCAGCGCCCAATGATGAACCATACAACTTTGCAAAAGCCCTGGGGGCCGATTTACGCCCCACCGACCTCGGTGAGTGGGGGCATTTTCACCTTCTCATACGGGTACGTCAGCAGCGACAGGCGCGGCGGCGTCCAGCCCTTTGACGCAATATTCACGTAAAGCTGCCCCGATTGCCGGTACATCATCACGCTTTCGCCGTTATGAACCATCGCAAAGTCATTATCAATGACGTGCAGCCACTGGTTGACCGCTTCTAACAGGTGCTTCACGGCCAAAATATCGGTTTGCAAATCCGGGTGGGGCTGGAGGTGAATGAACACGTTGGGGTCAATAGCCAGTTCGCGGGTGAGCGCGTCTTCGGCGTCGTCAAACGCGGAAATTTCAAAACTGGGCGTGGAAATTTGGGCAACCCCACTTACTTTTTCAATCACGGCATGGATGTTCACCCGCTTGAACAGGTGTTGCACAAAGGCATATGGGCTAAGGTCGGTCACGACTTCTATATCATAGGTGGATGTGGGGGGCATGGGGCGTCTCCAATGTTGGCGTATCTATTCACCTTGCCGTGCGAGGTGTAACGAAGTGATTTGCAGGACGATGGGCCGCCAGCTTCTCTCCCAGGGCTAACGGCCTGTTGGGGAGAGGGCAACGGTTTCTGTCGAAATATTGAACTGCACGCCACCCCAAAGCGGGTTTTAGAGGCGCATATAGCTCTTATCGGCCAGTACCACCCGCGTAGTGCCAGGTCGGGTTGCCCCTTCCAGGATGGCGTCTTCACCGATGAGGCTGTCTTCAATGCGCCCCGGCACATCACGGATCACCGTGTTCTTCATCACAATGCTGGATTCAATCTCGCTGTTTTCCACCTTGACGCCATCGTTGAGGGCGCTGTAGGGGCCAACAAAACTGTTGATGATTTCCACGTTGTCGCCAATCGTAGCCGGGCCGCGCACAATGCTGTTGGTGATCTTCACATTATCGCCCAGCCGCACCTGGGTCGATACCATCGAGCTGTCGTCAATGCCGGGGTGATTTTCTGGCGCGGGGATAAACGGCATTTCGCCCATCACAAGCTGGTTGGCCTGGATAATCGGCACCGGCTTCCCGGCGTCAATCCACCAGCCGTTCACCATGTAGGGCTGCACCTTTTTGCCCTCGTTGGCCAATACCTGAATCGCGTCTGTAATTTCGTACTCCCCGCGTGCAGACGGCTCAATTTTGTCAATCGCCCCAAAAATGGACGGGCGGAACAGATACACACCCGCAATAGCCCACTTGCTGGGCGGGTTGGCCGGTTTTTCTACCAGTTCAGTCACCGCCCCGTCTTCGATTTTGGCAATCCCGAAGCGCGTCGGGTCTGGCACTTCGCCCAGGGCAATCGCCGCGTCCCAATCAGAGGTCGCAAAGTTGCCAATCCAGTCCTGCATCTTGTCCTGGAACAGATTGTCCCCCAGGAACATGGCAAAGGGTTCGTCGCCCACAAATGCGCGGCCTGTATTCACGGCATGGGCCAGCCCAAGCTGCTCTTCCTGAATCAGCCAGGTGATCTTCACGCCCAGGTCGCTGCCATCACCCAGGCGGCCCACCAACGGCGAGTCCATCCCACTAACGACGATGCCCACTTCGTCCATACCGCCCCCCTTCATCATGTCGATGGGATAGGTAATCAGCGGGCGGTTGGCCACCGGAACAAGCGGCTTGGGCGTGGTAAAGGTCACAGGGCGCAGGCGGCTGCCCACACCAGCGGCCAAAATAATCGCTTTCATTGATAGAATGCTCCTTTGGAGTGAATGCGTTGTGATACATCATGATACGTAACAATTAAATGTTAACAGCAATACTGCGAATATGACAAGCAATCTTTACGCTTTTGGGGTGTTAAGAGAAACCCATATAGATGCCCTGCCCCCGTTTTTTGAAAAGCCCTTGCCACGTTCATACACCCCCACTATACTTATAACCTTAGCGGCGACGTAGCCAAGTGGTAAGGCAGCTCTCTGCAAAAGAGCGATTCGTCGGTTCGATTCCGACCGTCGCCTTACACAAGGACAGGGCCACAGGCGCTGTCTTTTTTGTTTCTTTGCCTGGCCCCACCCCACGCACAAATTTTTTACACACTGTAACAGCTTTCGTACCCTACATTGGCAACATAGGGTAAAATTCATCGTACAATAACGAAGCATTATTCCCGACGACTTTTCTCAGGACAGCCCGCCCATGCCCCCCAAAATCGGCAAAATCCGCTTTGAAACCGGCAACACCGCCCATGCGGTTCACGTACCCACCTACGCTGACGCGCTGGAAACCGCCAAAGCGCTTAACCTGCGCTATCCCGCTCCTACACTGTTCCTTTCTGGTGGGGCGAGCAACATGGACGAAAACGCCATGCGAAACGCACGGGCGCTCATCGAAGACGGTGTGGCCCGCTTCGCTGCCCAGTACAAAGTCACCGTGATTGACGGCGGCACCGATGCTGGCATCATGAAGATGATGGGCGAGGCGCGACGTAAGTGGGGCTACCGCTTCCCGCTAGTGGGCTGTGCGCCGATGGGCAAAGTCACCTTCCCCGGCCTCAAGGCCGAAGACGCCACCGAGCGCACGCCGCTGGAAGCCAACCACTCGCATTTTGTGCTGGTGGATGCCGACCACTGGGGGGCAGAATCTGAGATGATTGTGGGCATGGCCCGCGAGCTAACCGCTGCCCACATGCCCACCTGCGGCGTGCTGATTAACGGCGGCAAAATCGCCCAATATGACATCTACATTGCCAGCGCTCGTGGCGACAAACCCATGCCCGTGATTGCCATCGAAGGCAGTGGGCGCACCGCCAACCTGATTGCCAGCGCGTCCAAAACGGGCATGACCAGCACAGGCGAAGTGCGCGGGGCCATGCTCAAGGCCATTATCCAGGGCGGCAACATCGAAGTTGTTAGCCTGACGGCAGGGCCACAAGCGCTGTACAGCAAACTGCGAACCGCCTACCAACAGGGGAACACCCACCGAACCCAGCAACCCCCGCGTACATCCGGGTAAGAACCGCCGTTCAACACCTCATCCGGGGGCATCGTAATATGAGCCGACCATGAGAAGACAACCGCATGGCAAACCCAACCCAGGCCACGGACCAAGACCCCCTCGTCACGGTGGAAATCGCGTAGGCAACCCGTGATCGCGTGGCTTCCGGCAGCGCTGGGGGCACGCGGTCATGTAGCCACGCACCGGGGAAGGCGCTACTTCCCTGCTGTATGATGCGCCAACCGGATGGGGTGGGGCAGGCGGTACGTCGGCGTGACGGCCAGCGTCAGGGCCACTGCGCTTTCCAGGTGTGCCATGTGGCCCACACTCACATACACCGGCTTGACCCGCGTCCGCGTCCGCAGCACCACGCCAATCGTTTCCCCCTTGTGCGTGATAAAGCTGCGCTCGCCCTTCATCTCACCGGGGTCGGTGTAGTCCCCGATGAAGTGCGTTTTGCCTACGCCAATCGTCGGACGCCGCAGCCACAGCCCCATGTGCGCGGCAATGCCCATCCGGCGCGGGTGAATGCGCCCCATGCCGTCGAAGATGAACACATCCGGCTCGTTGTGCATCTGCTCAAACGCCTCCACCAGCACCGGCCCCTCCCGGAAGGTGAGCAGCCCCGGTATGTACGGGAACGGCGTGGGCTGCACCGCCGTAATCGCCTCCACGAGTTCCATCTGCGGGTAGGCGATGACCACAACGGCGGCAGTCGAAACGTTGGCCTTCACGCTCACGTCCACACCTGCGATGAGTTTTACGCTGTCTATGTCGATAGGCGCGTCGTCAATCAACTGCCCTGCGAGGTCTTTTTGAATGGCAACCGCCTCAGACGACGACACGTCCCAGGCGTGCAGGGGGATAATTTTCATAGGGTAAGGGTCTTGATGTTGGCCATTGCGCGTTATGCGTTGGGTTGGCGCTATCGGGGGGCGGTTTTTAGCAATAAGCAACGTAACGACTCAGGCACTCGCTTAAATATTCCCAACCCCAACCCCTTACCCCCCAAAATAAGGGACGGGGTTAGGGGATGGGGGGCAAGCTGAGTCGTTACCTTAGTCTTTAAGGTAGATGGTCTTGTACGCCTGAACCACGAGGTCGTCGGCCACCATCTGCGCGATGTCGGTCTGCCAGCCTTTGTAATGGTCAGTTTCCTTGTGTACTACCGAAGCCGCTTCGTCATCATACGTTTCAACCAACACAAAGTGGGTGGGGTCGTCTTCCTGCTGGATGACATAAATGCGGGCAACGCCGGGGTCTTCTTGGCTGCTACGCGCTTTCGCTTCGGTGGCGTTGACAAATGCGTCGATATGCTCTGACTTCACATGGATGTGGACAAGGTTAACAAGCATGACGTGCGCTCCATTGGGTAGGTAAAATTAAAATAACCGTGCGACATTATGGCACACCTCACTGCATCTGTACAGTGATTTGCTCCCCACCCGCGCCATGCACAGCGCCCCGTCATCGGGTATGATGAACCCAAGCTGACCCGCATCATCCACAGGAAGTCACCCCCATGTCCCGACCTGTTCGCTTTGTCTTCGCTGCGTTCCTCGCCTCGACGTGTTACCTGTGCTTTTTCGCCAGTTTGTATGCGTCCCTGGCCCTGGTGGACGTGACCCTGACTGCCTGGGGCACATGGCTCTACCAGGCGGCGGTGATTTTGATGTACATGCTGCTCACCCTGACGATTTACGGCTATGTGGCGCAGTTCTGGCCGCAATACCAACAGCCCTACGAGCCAGAAGGCGGCCTGAACGTGGTCACGGTGGGCGCGTTAATGCTCATCATCGGCCTGATTTTGGTGATCGTTAGCTATTTGAACCTGTGGGCCGCTGGCGACTACTTTGCATTTCAGGCGTGCCAGCTTAGCGGCGGCACAGACTGCGAGCGCACTGCCGGGGTGGTTGCCGCGCTGGCGCAGCGCTACATCGGGTATGGGGCGGCAGTGCTGAGTGTGCCGGTGATGCTGGTGGGGCTGTTGTTTAACGGCGTGGATGGGTGGGGTTAGCCAGGATATAACCTTTTAAGCCCAAAACTGCCCCCCCCGGCGACGAGGCGGCACTGGCCCGGCCTCAGTGCCCTTCCTGCTGGCCCAAATCGTTGGGCAGCAGCCCGTAAATAGCTACCGGGGCACGCCCGGTTTCCGTTTGCAAAGCGCCGCGCAGCGTGCCTTCACGCACACAGCCCAGCCGCTCCGCCAAAATCATCGCCCGTGTGTTATGCGTGGCACACCGGAACTCCAATCGCTTAAAGCCCATGTCCTCAAAGCTGTGGCGCACAAAAGACCGCAGCGCCCGCAGGGCAATCCCCCGGCGGCGGTAGCGCTCATCCAGCCAGATGGTCACCTGGGCCGAGGCGTTGTCCATGTCGGTGTATTCGTGGCCCACCATGCCCACCAGCGTTTCCTGATGCCAGATGCCCGCCAGCAGCCCCTCGCCGCGTGTATACTGGCCCAGCGCTCGCTGGATCATGAACAGGGTATCTTCAATGGTCTGGTGATCTTCCACCCAGGGCAGCCAGGGCGCGAGGTTGTCCTGATTGGCTTCGATTAGCCGGAACAAATCGAAGACGTGTTTTTCTTCTATGGGTCTCAGGCGTGTTGACGGACGGGTTGTATCTAACATAACGGCCTATCCACTCAGGTTACTGTAATTCATCTTAACCCCTATTGTGGCACGGGCGCTGCAATTTGAACATGAATTTTGTGTAACTTCAGCGTGAATCGTGTAAAAAATATTAAGCCATCTGGGCGGGCTAACCGTCGGTGCTGCGCTCAATGATGAGCGCGGCCCGCACCCCACCCACCAACAACGCCATCACCAGCAGCCCCGCCCCGGCAATAATGGCCATATCGCGCACACGATCACCATAGACTGTCACCGCGTCCAGCAGCAGCGTGTCGTCCGCCGCCTCAAGCCGCACTTCATGCGGGGCGGCAATCCAACTGAGCGGAACCCGTACCTCATGCCAATCGCCCTGTGTATACATCGCCTCGTTATCACTGGCAAAGGTACCTACAGCCTCCCCGTTCCGGTACAGCGTAATCGCCCCCCCGCCCTGCCAGCGCACCGCCAACGCCGTCCCGTTCGCCACAAATGAGACGCCGCCCGTTTGCACCGCTTCATTGAATTGGGCACCATCAACTTCCACCACGTCCGCGCCATCTGGCAGGTTCAGCGCCCAGTGATCTGCCTGATGGACGCCCTTATACAGCGTGGGCGTCAGGCTGGCCGTATAGTCGCGCAGCGCATCATAGACGGGCAGCGGCGTGAAGTCGGGTTCCACCATGCGGAAGTAATAGAAGCTCTGGTGGGTTTCCAGGTCGGTAGCGCGTTTGAAAAACCAGTAGAACATCACCCCCGTGAAGGGCCACTCTGCCTGTTGGCGCTGGTAGGCCCCCACCATATACCGCGCCGCCTGGTCTTCCGTCACCTGCCCGAAGTTATAGCGAGCGTCGATTTCTGGCACCTCGTCCGGCTCTGGCACCGGGTTCCATGCCGCCTCACTAATCCAGATGGGCTTATCCGCGTGGCCGTTTTGCACCAGCATATCGCGGATGTACAGCGGGCGGGCAAAGTTCACGGTTGTCGGGCGCATCCGGCGGTCGGTGGGGCCGCTGTTGAGGCCATAGCCCTGCATAGCCAGCACATCGAAGCAGTCGCCCGCGCCCGCATCCAACATCTGTTGAAGGAAGAAGTAATCGTTCAGGTTGCGCCCGTCCATAGCGTTCGTCGGGGCCAGTGCCCCACTGATAACGACAATCTCAGGGTCAACCGCCTTGAGCGCGGCGTAGGTACGGCACAGCATATCCGTGTATGCAGCCGCATCCACGAACTGCTCGCCCCACTCCGGGTAGATGTTGGGTTCATTCCATACCTGATAGTGATAGATGCGCCCCTGATAGCGCTCAGCAACCATCGTGGCAAAGGTGACGTAATCGTTGATGTCGTCTGGCGGGGCGAAACTGCCTATGGCCGGGTCGGCGTGCGTCCATGCCGGGGGATTGCTGAGGCGCACTTGCAGCCGCATCGCGTACTGCGCGGTGATGTCCACGATATTGTCGTACTTATCCCACGCGGAGATGTGATCGGCTTCGGTGATGGCACCGTCGCCGTTCATGTCGTTGCGGCGGTCGATAAAGTCCCCGCGCCCATGAATTTCAATATCTTCCCAGGGAAATTCCTGGCGCAGCCACACAAACCCGGCCTCCGAGGCCATCTGCACGATTTGTTCGCGCTTGGCAATTTCGGGTTCCTGCTCCAAAAACACATTGATGCCAAACGGGTTCACCCCTGCGTGATTAACCGGGGTATAGAGGGCGGTTTGCGGCTGCTGCCGGAACCATCTTCCGGCCCACTGCGGCAGCGCGATCATCTGCGCGGGCGGGGCTTCCTCGCCGGTGATGTTGTAAATCACACGCCACACCACCCCCCGGCTGTACAAATCAGCCAGCAGCAGGGCACCCAGCACGGCCAGCGTGCCCCCGGCAATCAGCAAACGGCGTCGGGTCACGTGAGGAAGTCGAGTTCGGTCTGGTTTTCGCCGCTGCCCACTGTGCGCCGCTCACCGGGCAATGTGCTGGTGGTTTCGCTCCGCAGGCCGCGCAGCTTGCGCACAATGAAGCCGTCCATCAGCAGGTCTAGGATGAGCAGCATCAAAACGAACAGGCCCAACCCGGCCAGTGCGGTCGCTCGCCGGGCAACAGTTTTCTCTTCATTAGGAGACATGAGTCAATACCACTTCGATTTTGTCGATTTATGCAATCATTGTACCGCGTGTTCATGTGGGGCACAGGTCGAGTCCGGTGAAAGTAGGGCGATTGCGTGCTAAGGGAATCCCCCCTCACCCCGGTGTTGACGCGCCACACCGGGAGAACGCGCTTGCCCTCCGGCGAGAGTCAGTTGGTGTGAACCCGTGCAGGGCACGGGGTCACTGCGAGGATAACCCCCGTTTAACGCCCTGGCCAACCCCACTAAAAACAATTTTTTGTGCCGTCGGGCCTTTAAAGTTGAGCGCTCGTCAGCATTAGATTAATGCCGTGCGTGGACGGCAGCACCCGCTATCGCGTAGTGTGGGAGCAGTTTGTAATCGGCACACTATCACCCACCATGCCCGCTGACCCGTCGCCCACCGTCTACAATTACCTCGCGCATATCTTCTGGCTGGCCGACCAGCGCCACGCTGCCGGTTACATCCCCATGCAGGTCGTTGCCGATGCCATGCTGCTCACGCTCAGCGCCACCAGCCGCATGATCGTCCGTATGAAATACGACGGGCTGATCGACCACAAACCCTACACAGGCGTGCGGCTCACCCCCAAAGGCGAGCAGGCCGTGGCCCACTTTTTGTATCCCTACGGCGTGGCAAAGGCGTTTCTGGTAGCTGTGATGGGCTTCGGCTGGCACGAAGTTCACACAGAGGCGGTGCAAATTGCGCTAGGGGAGTTGAATGAGCGCGTGGTGCAGCGAATGTACCGCATGGCAGGCCAGCCCACCCACGACCCGCACGGCTACCCCATTACACGCCCGGAAAGCGGCCCCGTCCAGTTGAACGGGGTGCCCCTGGCCACAGCAGCCGAGGGCCAACCCTACCGCATTGACCGTGTAGCCACCTTCGCCCCAGATCGCCTCAACTACCTCGAAGCGCTCAAGCTAACCCCCCAAACGGCGTTCACAGTGGTGAGTATGCAGCCTTTCGCGGGGCCAATTCAGTTAAAGTTGGCGCAAGAGTATCGCATTGTGGGCCGGGAGCTATCCCAGGTGCTGCGCGTCGTCCCACAGCCCCCAGGGTCGCTATAAAAAGCCATGTGAGGAGTGCAGCAGACGCGCTGCTGCGCGTCCCTACAGGTCATGTGGGTTGTGTAGGGGCCGCCCGGATGTGGCGGCCCATCACCCTGCAAATCATTTCGTTACACCGCGCACGGCAAGGTGAGTGAGCGCGGGTAGGGCCGACTACTGCCAACCCGCCCGGTTAGCTGGCTTTGTTGGCTTCGGATGATGGCATTTGGAACAGCACAAACTCTTCCACCACGCGCCCCCCCTGAATGTGTTCCTCAATAATACGCTTGAGCGCGGCTTTGTTCGGGCAGCGGTACCACACCCCGTCCGGGTAAACGAGGAACACCGGCCCATGCTTGCACAGCCCCAGGCAGCTTACTTTTGAACACTTAACCTGCTTGGCGTCTTTGCCCAGGGCGCTTTGGGCCGCCTTGAGCAACTTCTTCCCGCCGCCATCGTCGGTGCAGTCATCATCGGCACAGGCAATAAGGTGACGTTGATAGGCTTTCATCGGGCCAAAATCGCTTAGTTACAGTAGTGCTGCACGGGCTTCACAGGCCGGATGGTAGCTACCAGTTGCGTCTCAACAGCAGGTAGCACCGGGCGCGTGACTGCCACACGGAAGCCGTGCAGCCGCGTTTCGGTCGTTAGGACCGCATTCAGCAGGGAGCGCAGTTCGTCGTGATGCAGGTTCAAACAGTAATCGTCAATCCACACCTCATAGGTTATATCGTCCACATTGACCACACTGCATCCCCCTGCACTGCTGTATAAATCCTGTTCGCTGCGCTCTAGCGTGCAGACGAGGTCGGTAAATTGCTCACGGCTAAGGGTGGCGTGCTGGCCATCCCAGCTAATATGAACCGTGTGCCCTTTGTCGTGGGTAATTTGCCGTGTGGTGCCAATTTGAGCGATCAGCCTGGAATTCATCATTAGTCGTGAACTACTTTCCATACTCATGATTTGCTTATGTACCGTACACGATAGCAGGTTTACGCGCAGTTATCTACAAACGGCATTAAACCAGGTCTTTCGTCACACGTCATGTGGAGTTGTGTCACAACAAAGGATGAAATGGTGGGGCGTTTAAGCGAGAGTTAATCCGGGTTAAACTGTGAGTAGGGGGGGTAAGGCGAGTGGAGGTGCAGCAGCACTGCACCCTGGGCATGGCAGACCATGCCCCTGCTGTTGGGTGGCCTAGATGCCTTCGCCTTCCAGGTGGGCACGCAGCAACCAGGCCATCTTCAGGTGATCCTGAATCAGGTTGGTGAAGTAGTCTTCAATGGCCACGTCACCGTATTTTTCGCCAGCGGTGGTGGTGTCTTCGCGCAGTTGGCGGATAATCGCCTCATGGTCAGCAACCAGGTTGGCGACCATCTCACGCGCTGTGGGCACTTCGCCCGGTTCTTCGCTCAGGCGCGTCATGTCGATCATTTCGCGCAGCGTGCCGGGTGCCACCGCGCCGTACTGGCGAATGCGCTCGGCGGTGTTGTCAATCGTCTCGGCAATATCTTCGTACTGCTCCTGGATCAACTCATGCAGCATTTGGAACTGTGGCCCGGTGATATTCCAGTGGTAGTTCCGCATCTTCATAAACAGCACATGCTGGTCAGCCAGGGCGAACTTGAGCAGCTCAGCGAGACCGTCGCGGTTATCGTCTGTCAGGCCGACGTTCGGCTTGATACGTTTGATAATGTTGCTTGCCATGATGAACCTTCCTTGGGTTTTTCGCATCTTTGTTCACAATAGCAGCGTAACGTAAGAGTGACATCATTAGCAAGCGTTAAACCCTGAGCATTGTGTGAGGCCCTGCTCATAATGCTGGCATAGGCTGCTATTCCGTCACATTCACCGCCAGGCCGTCGCGCTGCACCACCAGGTTGTAGCGGATGACGGTCTCGGCGGTGTCGAAATTACGCGCCTCTAAAATGCCCCGGCCAAACAGCAAATTGTACTCGTCGGGGTTGTAGTCGGGGTCAGGGCCGCTGCTCTGGCTCATATCGAAGCGGGCCGCCACTGCCTGCGGGATGCGAACCGTCAGCGACCCGGCCAGCACGCGCCATGTGCCCAGCGTTTCTTCGGGCCGGGAATACGTCGGCTCGTAGTCTGGCAATGAGATAATCACATCGCCCTCGTTCACGTCGATATTCAGGCGTTCCAGGTCCACCCCCGTGAAGTTCACGCTCACATCGCCATCGGCAGCGTTGACCTGCACATCGGCGGGCATACCCGGCGGTAGTTCCACCAGCAGCGTGCCCCGGCCCACCGCCTCCAGCAGCGGGAACGGGCTGGGCCGCTGCTCCGTGAGGGCCAGCGTGGCCGTGCGGTCGGGTTCTTCAGTGTAGGCCGCGCTGATGTCGCTTTCCACGCTGCCCAAAAACAGTGCCCGCACGGTGCGGTCATCACGGCCAGCGGGTGCCCGCACCAGTTCAACATCCGTCGCCAGCGTTTCCAGGCGCACGCGCAGCAGCACAATCTGCTCGCCCATTTCCTCGTCAATTTCGACGCGATTATCGTCGCGGTTTTGATCTTCCCGCACAGAAAAAGCCGTTGTACTCACGCCAGCCACCAGCGCTGCGCCCAGGATGATCGCAATCACCCCACCGAAGGGTACCCGGTTCCGCAGCATGACGGAAACGCCGACAATCACCAGCACCACGGGCAGTGAGCGGCCAATCACGTCGTCAATATACGCCGGGAATACGTCCAGAACCCGTACCAGCACGGCCAGCGCCAGCGCCAGTGCCAACAAGCCGAACAGCCCGTTCTTGCGACTTCGCAGCCTCATGCAGAGCGCCCCAGTTGCTTTACAAAAAACACCAGGCTCAGCAGCAGCCCCAACAGCGGGAAGTACAGGTTTTCACCATTGGGCAGCCGCGTTAGCCCGTTGAGGTAGGCAAGCCACCAGCCCGTGACGGCCACCGTTAGCACCAGCGCGACAAACGCCGCCAACGGGCCACCGTCCACTGTGATGACCAGCGATTCCTGCGGCATGGCCAGCCACAAGGCCAAATACAACACGCCAAAGCCGCCCAGCGTCGCCGCCGTCAGGATCATGAAAGCGAGCCGCACCCCCCACGCATTCACGGGCAGCACCGCCGCCATGCCGCCACATACCCCCCCAAACACCCGGTTCGTAAAGCTGCGATACATAAGCCCTAACGCCTGAACCGGATCACGGTTCGCAGTTGGCCAAACTCGATTTCGTCGCTGTTTCGCAGGCGATATTGCTGGTTGGTGAGCAGCGTAAAACCGTTGATGCGCGTGCCGTTCGTGCTGGCCATGTCTTCTATATAAATGCCGTCCGAGCGCAGGGTCAACAGCGCGTGCTGCCGAGACACCCCCCCGGAGGCGTCGTTGGGGCCGGTCAGGTCAACATCGACGGGGGTATCAGCATCGCCGCGCCCCACCAGCAGCGCCGTGTGGTCGAAGTCCAGTGGAATGCGGGTTTTGCGCCGCTCATACTGGACTTCCAGCACAACCTCAAGCGGCGCGTGCCAAACGACTGCCGGGGGCGATCCGTCAGGCGGCGGGGGCGGGGTGCTTTCAATATCAATAGCGTCAGTTTCGTGTTCGTCAGTCATGGGGTATGGGGGCGCTGTAAGGCTCACGGTTACCTCGTATAAATCATGCCAGACGAACGGACAATTGGCAACGACGGAATCCCTGCCTTAGAATGGGCCTCTCTCGTCCGCCATATCCAGAAAGACGACGCCATGCTGCTGCGCCGCCCCCGCATCCTGTTGATGGTTTTGGCCTTGCTGGCAGCCGCCGGGACGGCCAGTGCGCGGCGCTACATGCAGGGCGACCAGTGCCTCATCGCCAGCAGCGAAACCGTCAGCGGCACGCTGTTCGTGCTGTGCCAAAACCTCGTGATTGACGGCATTGTGGACGGCAACGTCATCGGGGCGGCCACCAACGCTCAAATCAACGGTGAGGTGAGCAACGGCATTTACATGCTGGGCGGCGAGTTGGACCTGTTCGGCACGCTGGGCGCAGACCTGCACTATTTGGGGGTGCGCCTCGCCATCCACGAAAGCGCCCGCCTCCGCAGCCGCCTGGCCGACCTGTTCACCGTCGCCATGAGTACCCAAATCGACCCCGAAGCCTACATCCCCGGCACGGTCACGGCGGCAGGCTACCAGATAATCATCCAGGGCGGTGTGGGCCGGGATGTGTCGTTTTGGGGGTCTGCCCTGGAAATTGACGGCACGGTTGATGGGGCCGTGTTTGCCAACGTGGGCGATACCAGCGACGTGGAAGCCACCGCCCAACTGGAAACGCTGTTCATCCTGTTTCCCATCGAGTTGAACCTCGTCAATCCAGGGCTGCGCCTACACGAAGACGCCACCGTGCAGGGCAATTTGCAGTATACCGCGCCCTCGCTGGGCGACATCAACGGGCGGGTGGGCGGTGACGTGATCTTTGACCCGGTTGCGTCCCAGTTTGAGCCGCCCACTGACGAGGCGGGGGTCTTGCGCGGGCTGCGCCAGTACTTTGCCGATGTGCTGCGCGAGTTCCTCACGCTAACGCTGGTGGGGGCGCTGGGCATTTTGTTCACACCCGGACTCATTCAAGCGCCCATCCAAAACTTACGCCGCCGCCCGCTCACCAGCCTGGGCCTGGGTACGCTGACGTTTATCATCTCCGTGCCGGTGTTTGCGGCCATTGCCATCCTGACGGTAGTTGCGACCATCTTTGTGATAACCATCTTCCCCGCCACCAACTTGATTTTTGCGGGCGGGCTGGTGCTGCTCATCCTGGATGCGAGCGGGGCCAGCCTGTTCTACTTTATTGCGGTGTTCATTGCCCGCTCAATGGTGTGTTTGGCGCTGGGGCGGCGCGTGCTGCGAACCGTGATTGATGACGACGGCTCCGCCCGTTACCTGTACCTGGGGCTGGCCACCGGTGCGCTGGGGGTGGCGTTGTTGGTGTCGATGCCGGGGATTGGCCTGTTTATCAACGCGCTGGTGATCTTTTTCGGCCTGGGCGCGATTGTCAACCTGGTGCAAATCGAACTGACCAACCTGCGCGAAAACACCGGCTACGGCCCGTCAGAGGCACCGCCGACGGGCACCCGCTTCGGCAGGCGCTACGACCTTTCGGTAGACCCGCCCTTCCTGCCACCGGAAGCCCCCGACCCACCGCGCCGCCGTCCCCAACCGCAAGAGCCGCGCCCGCGCCACACCGTCGGCCTGGATGACCTGCCCGACGATTTCGTCTGGTGGGATGAGTTGTAGACGCCCCCCCGCCCCCCGACTATCATGGGGCTAACGTCCTGTAACCCGTTAGCGAAAATACTTATTGTGACCTCCAACCTGCGCCACAACATGCTGGACGGCCTGACCGACGCGCTCATCCCGCCCTGGGCCACCCACCACAACCCCATCGTCCGGCGCGAACGACACATCCAGGGCAAACAGCTCCGGCACATGCTGGCCGTTGTGATCGAACTCATCGTGATTCAAGCGCTGCTGCTGGCCGTCGTCCCGGTGCGCTTTTCGCTGCTGGCCGCCCTGCCCTTTAGCATCGCAGCGGCAGTCGTGGTGCCGTATGCGCTTTACACCTACGCGGAGTCCCTGTTGACTGTAATCCATGACCTGACGCAGTGGGTGAGCCTCCAGCGCCGCTACGGCCCCCTGGATATGCTGCGCCTGACGTGCGTGCCGCTGCGGGATGTGCTGTTGGGCCTGATGACCGCCGCCCTGGTCACCCGCCTTCACGAACTGTACCGCGTGGGGGTTATCACCACGATTATGGGCGTGCCCGTCGTCGCCGTAATGGCATCGGTACAGGCGTTGATGCCGCTGCCGCCCCGCTGGCTGCTGCTGATTGTGCTGGTGGCGCTGCCCATCAAGCTGATGACGGACACCCTGATGGCGGGGGTTGTTGCGCTGTGGCTGGGAACGCTGTTCCCGTCACCCACAATGGCGCTTGCCGGGACGATGGGGCTGGTGGCGCTTTACGCCGCTGTGACTGGGGCCGTCTTCATGGTGCCAGATTGGGGGTTCCGGTTGGTGTTCGGGGTGCTGGTGCCGGTGGGGGTCGGGGGCGCGGTGCTTCGGTGGCTGCCGGGCCTGTTAGTGCGGTATGTCGAAGCGACGGCGTGACCCTATTTGCAACGTTACAACGATTGGCGGTGACCGCTACAGCACAAACAGCTACCTTGCGCTACAATGCCCCCAACCAGACGACACACACAAGGGTACCCCATGCGTAACCTTCCCGCACTCATCCTGCTGGCGCTGCTGCTGGCCCCCCTCACCTGCCAGCAGCCCGCCCACGCCCAAACCACTGACTGCCCCCAGCCGCTCATGTTAAGCGAAGGCGACCTGATTACCATTTTAGGGGGCGTCTACATCCGCGCCAACCCTGCCGCCAGCGCGGGTATCGTCTCTTACGCCCCAGACCGCATCGCGGCGCGGGTGCGCGGCGGCCCGGTGTGCGCCAATGGCATCATCTGGTGGCAAGTGGAGCGCCAGTTCGAGGAGCCGACGTTTTTGGGGTGGGTCGCGCAAAGCTTCGAGGGCCGCGATCTGATCTTCCCGCCTGTCGGTGAGCCGCCCAAGCCGTGCGTGCCCGCCTTCGATTTGCAGATAGGGCAGGCGATTTCCACATTTGACGGCGTAAAGGTTCGCACATTGCCCAGCTTGCAGGGGCGCGTGCTGACCACCGCCCTACCCGATAGCAGCGCGTTGGTGGTAGATGGCCCGGCGTGCGTGGACGGCTTCAACTGGTGGCTGGTGGACATCGAAGTGGCGGGCGTCCTCATTCGCGGCTGGATTGTGCAAAGCGTGCCCCTGCCCGCGCCAGAAAACATCGCGCCGGTGGTCAACCCCAACCCAGACGCCGAAGGTGACCCCAACAGCCCCGGCTGTGCGCCGCCCGCCCCACTCCAACAGGGGGCACGGGCACGGCTGCGCCTGCAACCCGGCGACCCGCTCCGTAACCTGCGCGTTGGCCCCACCACCATCAGCGACGTGATTGTGCAGCTCCCCAGCGGGATTCAGTTGCAAATCATCAGCGAGGAGCCGTTCTGCAATCAGGGGCAAAACTGGTGGCAGGTGCAGGTGTTCGGCGGGCGTGTCTCCCCCGTCGGCTGGGTAGCTGAAGGCGATGTGCTGGGCCGGATGATCGGCCCCAATGGTGAGGACTACGGGCGCTCCGCACCTTAAACCGCGTGCGCGGACTGGCTTTCCAGTTGGGCGAACCGCCTGCGGATTTCTTCGATGCGTTCGCGGTTTTTGCCCAGGTCGCCTTTGCCCATCCGCGCTGCGGAGCGCAACTGGATGTGCTTGGCGTCGTCGTCAAACACGAACTCCAGGTCATCCGGGAAGCCCATCGTGGGTGAGCGTGACTCCGCATAGACGTAGGTCGGCTCTTCGGTGATGACCTCTGTTTTGGGCAGGCCGCGCAGCACCGTTACCAGTTGGGCGCGGGCCGCATCCAGTGACCCGGCGTAGGTAATGGGGGCGATGGCGTGCGTTTCGTCCGTATCCAGCGTGGAGACGCAGTTGGGCGTTGCCGGGCACGGCTTGATGCTGCCGTTGTTCACGTTGTCTGGGCGCTGGATGGTGCGGGCACGGTAGTACGTCAGCCCACCCAGCCCAAGCAGGGCCAAAATAACGTAGAAAATGATTTGCATGGGTGATTTGCTCCCTGTATTGGTCTTTGCGTGTTACTGCGCCGCCTCAAATGCCGCCCGGATTTGTTCGATGTGGGCGCGGTTCTGATCCAGGTCACTGCTGCCCAGCCGCGCCGCTGACCGCACATGGATCGTGGTGCCGTCTTCTTCAAACACGAACTCCATGTCGTCTACAAAACGCATCGTCGGTGAGCGCCGCTCCGCGTGGATGTAGTCGTCGCGTTCCAGCATGACCTGGGTGCGCGGCAGGTTTTCCAGCACAGCCACCAGCGCGGCCTGGGCTTCGCTCTGCTCCCCGGTGTAGGTGAGCGGCTCAATCTGCGCGTCCTCGCGTTCCCCTGCCAAGCTGGAGACGCAGTTGGGTGTTTGAGGGCACAGGGCCAGGCGGCCAAGCCCCACATTAGGCGGGATGTCGCTCTGCACGGCAATCAGCGCCAGTGACGCTGGATAGACCACAATCATAATTACAACAACTACCCCGATGAGTATCAATGCACGTCGCATGGGTTTCCTGTCTGAGTGTATTGGCGCGTCGTACTTCACATTTAACCACAGCATCCCCGCGTTTGTGGATTTGTTCACAACAGGTTCATGTGCTTCATGGGGGATGCCTCAGCCCCTGAATCCCCCGCGCCCCGCGAAGCTGTTGTGGAGGGGGACTGCTCATCGCGTGATTTAGCCCGCCTCCCAGGGCCACAGGCGCGTTGGAGGAAGGGCCGAGGGTCGATCATTTATTTGTTGCAACGGATACGCGGATGCCGCATAATAGCCCTGTGTGACAACCCGATACCAACCAGCGAGACGCCGATGAAACTATT
>DAOTTY010000394.1:0-1614 GCA_034437575.1 Anaerolineae bacterium
AGGATTGAAACGGGATGTTTTCAGTCGCTTTACCAGCTCGGTGGAGGTTCGGACCCACGTTAATCCTCACGGAGGATTGAAACTCAGGCAAAAACACTGCTGGTTCCCACGCTGACCCTCGTTCGGACCCACGTTAATCCTCACGGAGGATTGAAACAACCAATTCCTAAATCTGCTGCCCCGCCGCCTGCTGGTTCGGACCCACGTTAATCCTCACGGAGGATTGAAACGGAGGAAAACATTGGAGCGATCCAATCCCTCCACGCCGTTCGGACCCACGTTAATCCTCACGGAGGATTGAAACATCTCCGCGGTGGGATATGCCTTCCCCCCCATTCGTTCGGACCCACGTTAATCCTCACGGAGGATTGAAACGTCCCAAAGGTATGTTGCCGCGCCCCACGGCAAGTCGTTCGGACCCACGTTAATCCTCACGGAGGATTGAAACTCGCACGCGGGAAAGGATGCCCGCCGTGCCCCTGGTTCGGACCCACGTTAATCCTCACGGAGGATTGAAACACCATCGTCTCCGCTTCGTCCCACGAAGGGACCGTTGGGTTCGGACCCACGTTAATCCTCACGGAGGATTGAAACTATCCCAAAGAAGGTATGCTCGGTGTCGCCAGCATTGGTTCGGACCCACGTTAATCCTCACGGAGGATTGAAACTGACGAAGGATATGTGAATGGGAGGGCATCAGCTAGTTCGGACCCACGTTAATCCTCACGGAGGATTGAAACGCCCACTCTGCCCCGCATTCGCAGCAGCGGTGGTGGGTTCGGACCCACGTTAATCCTCACGGAGGATTGAAACATCTGAGAAACGCTGCCCAGGGTGAGCGACGCAGAAGTTCGGACCCACGTTAATCCTCACGGAGGATTGAAACCAACAAGCTGTTCAAGGAACGCCAGAAGAGGCATTGTTCGGACCCACGTTAATCCTCACGGAGGATTGAAACGCGGATGAGGCGCGTCACAGCTACCACCTGCCCGCCGTTCGGACCCACGTTAATCCTCACGGAGGATTGAAACAAATTCCTGACCTTTCCACTGACAAGCTCACAAGCGGGTTCGGACCCACGTTAATCCTCACGGAGGATTGAAACGATAGGTAGTGGCCTCGCGTGCTATCATTGCTGTAGTTCGGACCCACGTTAATCCTCACGGAGGATTGAAACTCCACATCTATGCATCAGGTGCAGTCCAGCGACGAGGTTCGGACCCACGTTAATCCTCACGGAGGATTGAAACTTCTTCCCGATCATCGGGAATGAACGAGGGGAACAGTTCGGACCCACGTTAATCCTCACGGAGGATTGAAACATATGCTTGACGACCAACGCCGTGCGGCGGCAATGAAGTTCGGACCCACGTTAATCCTCACGGAGGATTGAAACTTCCCCTGAATTACCAGAGGGTGCTGCATCAAGTTGTTCGGACCCACGTTAATCCTCACGGAGGATTGAAACGCGCTGCTCCTGCTCGACGCGGGCGAGCCGATGCGAGTTCGGACCCACGTTAATCCTCACGGAGGATTGAAACGCCCGACCACGGCCCCCACCGGCGCTCAATACAGCGTTCGGACCCACGTTAGATATGCGGAGAAAAAAGAAGG
>DAOTTY010000395.1:0-3451 GCA_034437575.1 Anaerolineae bacterium
GCGCCGCAACAACACCAACGGCAAAGATGCGTGGGTGGCGCAAATGGTCACCGTGGACACCCCCAGCGGCTCCCCGTTTGAGTTGACGTTCGACCTGTCGAAAAACAGTGGCACCGCCAAGCAGGTCGAGATTGTGCTGCGCGGCCTGAAAGCCAACAACAACAACGCTGAGCCGAGCATCGTTTGTCGGGTGACGGTCTCCCAGTCGATGGAGACTTACACGCTGCGGGCGGTCAGTTCGGCCAAGTGGGCGGGGGCACAGGTGCGCGTATCCCTTACTGACAGTGACACCAGCACCACGATTTCCGTTGATAACGCCAGACTGCGCTACCTGCCGGGTGAGAGCTTCAGCCCCAATCCAACGTGCCTGCCAGAACCCACGCCTGAATTTGGCGACGAGTTCCTGGCGCTGATTAACGCCGAACGAGCGCGGAACGGCGCTGACCCGGTTACATATAATGCCAAACTGAACACAGCGTCACAGCTCCACACGCAAGACATGGTAGACCGTGGCTACCGCAGCCACACCGCACCGTCACCGGCCCCTAACGGCACTGGCATCGGTGACCGGGCCACCAACGCAGGTTATAACTGGTTTTGCATTGCGGAAAACATCGCCTGGGGGCAAACGACCGAACAAGCCGTCTTCACCGCATGGATGAACTCGGCAGTGGGCCACCGCGAAAATATGCTCAACCCGGCCTACAATGAGATCGGGTTTGCGATGGTAAACAACGTGTGGACGCTGATGCTGGGCAACAGAAGCTTCAGCGGCTGTCAGGCGAGCGCGTCCGTGATGGCGGTGGGCGCTACCGAAACCGTGACAGAAGCGGCTACCGTCGAGGCAACGGCAGAGGCCACACCGATCACACCCACCGCCCCGCCGATTGTGGCCAACATGGACGACGGCGCACCGGACTGGCTGCCCATTGGCGACAGCACATGGGCACTCACGGCGCAAGCCGCCGCAAGCGAGGCCGGGTTGGGCTGGCAGGCCACCGGCTCTGTGACGGCAGCGCTGTTGTGGCAGCAGCCCATAGACCTGACCGCAGCCACCGCCCCACAAATGACGTTTGCGTCTAATATGACGACGGTGAGCGCATCCGCAGCGGTGCAGGTACAGCCCACCGACGGCGGCGAGTGGCTGACCCCGTCCGTGCTGCTGCCGACGGATGGCTGGCAAACCGAAACGGTTGATCTGAGCGCCTACGCAGGCCAGACGATTAATGTGCGGCTGGTGTGGATTGGCGGGCCGGATGAAACCGACCGCTGGTGGCTGGATGATGTCGCCATTGCGGACAGCGCCCTGGTCACCGAAGACGCTACCGAGACGGTCACAGAGGCCGCTACCGAGACGGTCACAGAAGCCGCAACTGAACTGGCGACTGAGGCCGCTACGGAAGCCGCAACCGAAGCCGTCACGGAAGTCGCAACCGAACTGGCGACTGAGGCCGCAACCGAAGCCGTCACAGAGGCCGCAACCGAAGCCGTCACGGAAGTGGCAACCGAGACGGTCACAGAGGCCGCAACCCAGGAAGCAGCGCCTATCGTTACGGAAGCTGTGACCGAAGCACCTGTCACGGAGGCCGCAGCCGAGGCCGTCATCACGGAAGAGGCGACCCCAGCCCCGACGGAGACAGCGCTCCCGACAGAGACGGCAACCCCGGCCCCGACGGAAACGCCGCTCCCCACGAACGTGCCGACAGAAACACCGACGGACGTGCCGACGGAGGAAGCGTCAGAAGTAGCCCCCGCCGCGACAGAAGATACAGCAGCGGATTAAACCACACCCATTGGCGTTCCGTTGGAATGTGCTAGACTGCTACCCTGACTGGCAGCAGCGCACCCCCGGCGGAACCCGATGGCCACCCCACCCCACATCACGATCATCAGCGTTATAACCGATGTTAGCGCCACCACCCGGCCCGCAATTGCCGCGCTGCTGGCCCAGGTGTGGGCACACTGGCACCATTATGTGATTGTCACCCGCAGCGCCGCCGCTGACTGGGCGACTATCGAAGCGCGGTACACCACGCGCTACCAGGGGCGGCTGACCGTTCATCGCGTGGCGGGTACCCCCTCACTGGCAGATGCCCTGGCCCGTGTGCAGGTGACAACGCCCTATGCCGCCGTCCTCACCCCGGATGCTACATGGCACCCGGCCTTCCTGCACACTTGCATCACCCAGCTAGAGGCCGCGCCCGACGCCGCCGCTGCCGTCACCCACACAGGGTACGTTAAGGTACGCCAATCGCACGGCAAAGCGCTCATCGACGCCGAAGGCGGCTATAACCCATATCTGCGCCGCATCCCGGCAAAGGCGCTGGTGCATCCGGTACCGTTTCCGCTGGCCGCCGTCGTCATGCGCTCGGATGTGCTGCTGCACGCGGCCACCAATCCTGATGACTCGTTGGCCCTGTGGCGCTTCTATGCAGAGTCGATGAGTCGTGACCGCTGGCTTGGCATAGATCAGGTGTTGTGTCACTGGCACGGTGACGGAACCGACCCCCCCGCCAACGCCGCCCTCATCCCGCAAATGGCCGCTGCCGCCCGTGACCTGTACATGCGCCACGCCCTGCCAGAACTGCACTATCTGGCGCTGTACTTCGACGCGGCGGACGCCTTCCCTGCTATGCTCTACGATGGGCAGCGCTACGCCGCCACCGCCCGGACTGCGGCGTGGCGTCATCGCCCCGGCCTGCGGACGCTGCGCGGGCTGTATCATCTGCTGGTACCCACTTCTATTCGCTTGCTGCTGCGCGACCAACGCTTGAGGTTGCTCAACCATGTCAAAAATTGACCTCCCGCTGGACGGGGTGCAGGTCGTGTCCTTCGATGTGTTCGACACGGCGCTGGCCCGTTATGTGCTGCACCCCACTGACCTGTTCCTGTATGTGGGCGACTACCTGACCGACTCTACCGCCGCCGCCTTCCGTGAGGCCCGCGTCCAGGCGGAACGCGCCGCCCGGCTGGCCAACCCGGAGCGTGAAATCACCTTAGATGACATCTACGCCCAGCTTGACCTGCCCGCCGATGAAGCGGCCATGCTCCAGCAGCTAGAACTAACGGCAGAGGGCAACTTCTGCCAGGCGAACGCGCATGTGCTGGCCGCGTACCGCGCCTGCCTGGTGGCGGGCAAGCGCGTGGTGTTTACATCGGATATGTACCTGCCCCCGCAAACCGTCGCAGCGATGCTGGAAAAGTGCGGCTACGACGGCTATGAACGGCTGTTGGTTTCCAGTGAGTACGGCGTGACCAAACACAACGGCGGCCTGTTTGATGTGCTGATTGAGCAGGTGAACGTGCCCGCCAGCGCTATTTTGCATGTGGGTGATAACCCCCACAGCGATGTTCACAGGGCACGGGAACGCGGCTTGCAGGCCGTTCACATCCCCAAAAACCGTGACCACACCCGCAATCACGGCGACCCGCTGCGCGTGGCCCACCCCGT
>DAOTTY010000396.1:0-2072 GCA_034437575.1 Anaerolineae bacterium
CATTTGTCTATCCTCCTGGGGACTTTTTCCCCCATTCTACTCTCGGAGGGCATACCGGACAAATGTCCTAATTTTCAATCCCTCGGTCGGGATTCTGTTTGTTCATACTCCATCGAATCGGTCGGCGTGATCGGCGAGAAAGCGGTTTCAATCCCTCGGTCGGGATTCTGTTTGTTCATACTCAGGTCGAGCATCCGGAACACCACCCGGTCGGTATCGTTTCAATCCCTCGGTCGGGATTCTGTTTGTTCATACGCGGTCGATACCGGACGCGCTCACACCCGCCAAGGTGTTTCAATCCCTCGGTCGGGATTCTGTTTGTTCATACGTATGCTGCTTGACTGGTTGCGTCCTGTATCCAATAGTTTCAATCCCTCGGTCGGGATTCTGTTTGTTCATACTCGTCGTCGGTCGGCTCATTGTCACCGCCCTGCCCAGTTTCAATCCCTCGGTCGGGATTCTGTTTGTTCATACTCGAGGCGCAGTGTACGCCCGGCCTTCTGTGTCCAGTTTCAATCCCTCGGTCGGGATTCTGTTTGTTCATACGCGGAAACCAAGACGTGTCGGGGTATGAATTGTCCGTTTCAATCCCTCGGTCGGGATTCTGTTTGTTCATACTCTACCGTGTATCTGCGCTTCATTCTCTTCTCCTTTAGTTTCAATCCCTCGGTCGGGATTCTGTTTGTTCATACTCGGCGCGAATTTTCCAGTTGCCGCCGCGCTCCGGGGTTTCAATCCCTCGGTCGGGATTCTGTTTGTTCATACTGTCTCCGACCTTCACGTCAGTGACCGGAAATCCATAGTTTCAATCCCTCGGTCGGGATTCTGTTTGTTCATACCCAAGCGATACGGCGGGTGTGCGGATGAGGATGACGGTTTCAATCCCTCGGTCGGGATTCTGTTTGTTCATACCGTGTTCGTCGCCGACGTCAGCGTGAAGGCGGAGACGTTTCAATCCCTCGGTCGGGATTCTGTTTGTTCATACTACATATCTGGGAGCTTTTCGCAGCAACGCAAAGAAGTTTCAATCCCTCGGTCGGGATTCTGTTTGTTCATACCCCAATGTTGCAAGATGAAGGATTCCAACCAAAGCGGTTTCAATCCCTCGGTCGGGATTCTGTTTGTTCATACTGGTTGCATCCAGATGGGCGCATCATAGATGGGCGAGTTTCAATCCCTCGGTCGGGATTCTGTTTGTTCATACTGCAGCACCGACGCCGCGCTGTAGAGCATTACGAAAGTTTCAATCCCTCGGTCGGGATTCTGTTTGTTCATACCGGGGGCGGTGGTGACGATACGTGTTTCCCGGCCGGGTTTCAATCCCTCGGTCGGGATTCTGTTTGTTCATACCGATCTACAATCACGACGACGAGCAGCCTGGCCATGTTTCAATCCCTCGGTCGGGATTCTGTTTGTTCATACCCCGCCATCCGGGCGCATCACCCGCGCCCCGGCCTCGTTTCAATCCCTCGGTCGGGATTCTGTTTGTTCATACCTGTACCTGCTGACCACGATTGCGGACAACGTGACGTTTCAATCCCTCGGTCGGGATTCTGTTTGTTCATACGCGGTGGCGGATCACGGAACCACAGAAACCGATACCGTTTCAATCCCTCGGTCGGGATTCTGTTTGTTCATACGTGGGTCTCGGACGTCGAACCCCCGGCCGGGTTCGTGTTTCAATCCCTCGGTCGGGATTCTGTTTGTTCATACCGGGCTGGATGGAGCACGACGCCGTGCTCCTGGAGCGTTTCAATCCCTCGGTCGGGATTCTGTTTGTTCATACCGGCCGGACACTGCGCCGCTGGGTAATCGTTTCCTGGTTTCAATCCCTCGGTCGGGATTCTGTTTGTTCATACCCCGCACGTTCGCCAGGTGAGTTTCCAATTGCTCAGTTTCAATCCCTCGGTCGGGATTCTGTTTGTTCATACTTCTCCTGGCGGCAGGCGGCGGAGGAGTTAGAGGTGTTTCAATCCCTCGGTCGGGATTCTGTTTGTTCATACTTCCGGCGGTGGGGCAGCACGTGCGGGCAAAAGTAAAGTTTCAATCCCTCGGTCGGGATTCTGTTTGTT
>DAOTTY010000397.1:0-4802 GCA_034437575.1 Anaerolineae bacterium
GACCTGTGGGGACGGGGTGACGGCGAGTAACTGCTCAGCCCTCACCCCAACCCCTCGCCTAGCCGCGCAGCGGCGGTCGGGAGAGGGGGGTGAGGGCGAGGGCGTTATGCCCACATACACCCGGTGCCTGAGTCGTTACGGCTGTTCTGTACTCGTACCCACCGGACATAGACACGAACCATAGGGAGCATTTGTTGCAAAATACGGACGTGTTAGTCTGTCCCGTCTGCGGCGGCCTCCCCCTCTGCTTCTGGCTCCGGCAGCACCGGTGTCCGCAAATCCAGCGATTGCAACAGCCCTACCCCCGTCGGATAGAAGGTTTCCAGGTCGGCGGGCGTGGTTTCCAGTTCTACCACCACCACCCGGAACGGTGACGTGGCCTGTGCGGTGAAGATCACCTCGTTTGCATACACCGTGCCCACCGCCGTGATGCCATCCACCGCGCCCGTGAGTTCTACCTGCCCGAACACCCGCGCCCCCGCCCCTGGCCGGAAGTCCCGGCGCGGTTGGCCCCCTTCGATTTGCACCGTCAGCCGCGCCTCACCGGGGCCGCCCGTGAATTCCGGCACATTGCTGAAGCGCACCACCGTCTCCGTCAACGTTTCCTGCTCGTCGCCTTCGCCCTGTACAAACGCGAAGTCCTGCGTCGTCACCGTCCACCCATACGGGTACAGCACGCTAAAGCCCAGCGCCCGGTTACTGTATGGCTCGGTGGGCCGCGTGGCATCTGCGGGCGGGGTGCTGAGGGTATCCAGCACGGCATAAAGCGCGGGTTCATAGTCAAAGCTGTAGTCGCGGTTGGTAGGCGTCCCGGTCAGGTTTTGCACATATACCTGCACAACCGACCCGTCCCCGCGCTGCACCAGAATATGGCCGGTGCCGTTTTCCAGGCGGCGCAGCGCCGGGAAGCCCGCCACCGTGATCTGCTCGGTGAGCGCGTCACTGGGGCCGATGGTGGCTTGCAGGTAGTCGAACAGGCTTTGCGACACGGTTTGCCCTTCACCCTCATCGTCAATAAATGTGAACGTGGGCGGTTCCTGGTAGGTGATGGTCATCAGCGCTGCCGTCGCCCCCTGGAACGCAGGCGAAGCTATATCACCGCGCAGCGGCTGGCTGCCGTCTTTGGGGATGGCGATCAGGGCCGCGCTGCGGGCGGTAGCCTCGGACTGCCCGGTATACCAGTTTTTTGGCACGACGAACCGCACTCGCTGCCCCGGCGCGGTGAACACGGTATCCAGGGTGGGCACGCCGCCCCCGGCATCGCTCCCCAACGTGACGCGCTGCGTTTGCGCGAGCATAGCCAGCACCCGCCGCTCGTAGAACTCGCTGTAAGCGACCCCATCTGCGGCCACGTCCGCCCGCAGGTAGCGCTCATCGTCCAGCGGCATGATGACGACAAACGTATTGAAGTTGGCCTGGTAGGTGGCGGCTTCGCGCTCGCCAAACGTCGTCACCGTGATGCGGTCTACGGGCGTGCCGTCCAACTGCGCGATTATCAACGTCTGCTCCGCCAGCCGCAGGTCGGGGGAGAGGCCCGTTTCCGGGTTGTTATAGAAGCCAATGCTCAGCCGCACGATGGCTTCATCGTCATTACGCTGGTCGAAAATCGTCCGGGTCGGGTCAAAAGGCCGGTTGCTGCTGCGGGCAATGACGGCGTTGGGCGTGCTGGTCAGGTACCACCCCGCCGGATACGCGGTGGCGAGGTCGGCGCGGGCGCTGACATACGGCGACGGGGCCAGCGCTTCGAGTCTGGCGGGGGTCAGGTCGGCGTATTGGCGCGTTTCCAACCGGAAGAACGGTTCATTGACGCGCTGAGCAGATACCAACATATCGTACAGCGTGCCCTCGAAGCGGTTCCAGCCCGTCGGCGCGTAGGTTATGACCAGCGTGAGGTCGTGCGTGAGCTGGCGCGGCTGGTCGTCGTCGCGGGGCGGCTCTAAAATCAGCCGCGTCAGGATGATGGTGCCGTCGTTCAGCACGGCGCGGGCAATTTCGACGCCGTTCCAGGTCGTTGTGTCCACATGCAGCATCCGCTCTGCCGCGCCAGGGAGCGCGTCGTACAGCAGGCTGACCGGATTCTGCACGGCATCCTGCGGGATGGGGCGGTAGTTTGCGACGGCGACAAACTCGCCAGGGAACAAAAATGGTGTTTCGCGCTGGGCTACGTCGCTGTTGGTGATGACAAACGTCTCCGCATCAATCTCGGTGAGCGCCCACGCACGCGGCACGCTCACTTCCAGGTTGCCCGTGCTGAAGTCATACGGGTTGAGGCCACCGCCGCTGTTGCCACGCGGGACGTAGAGTTCACCCGTGAAGGCGCGGCGCGTGTCGCCGGGCGGTTCGTCCAGCAGCGTGACCGTTTCCAGGATGCGGGTGAAGGTGGGCGCAAAGGCATCAAACGCGCCAGGGGCCGTGCCCACCAGCACTTCAGCGTAGCGCTCTTGATCCAAAAAGAGCAGATAGCGGGCGGTATTCGGCAGGAAGGGCGCGGTCAGGGTGCCACCGCGATAGCGCACCAGGTCAAGGGGCGCAACAGTGTACGCCTCACGGGATGGGGTGCCCGGTACCAGCCGCCCCGTTCCTGCTAAGCTGTCCTCGTTGGGCGGGATGCGGGGCGTATCGGCATAACGGCGCACGCGAATCGCCATGAACGCCTGGTTAGGGTCGATTTGCGTGTCGTCGTCGTAGATGTCAAACGAGGTGGCCACGTACAGCATCCCCGGCCTGAACGACTCAAACGCCCGCCAGCCGTCAGGGTAGCGCACGTAAACCCCGGTACTTGAGCCATACACCGCCTCCGTCAGCGGGAGCGGTGCGCCGTTGGTGTCGTCGGTTGGGGTGGGTTCCTGGGCCAGCAGCGGGGCCGCCAGCAGCCCCGCCGCGCAAATTAGCAGCAGCCAGCGCGTGAATCGCATCAGTCGCTCCCTGTGATTGGTCAACGTTACTGTGTGTCTATCATAGCGCTGGTTTCGGTTTGGCGGGGCGCAGCGGTAGGGCAATCGTCAGGTGAGCGTGGGCTGCTGCCTGACCACCGCTTAGCCCTCATGCCATTGACGGCGCGGCATCCACCTCCGGGCGGCCTTCCTCTCCCTCTACTGTGATTTCGCCAGCATTGCGAACCTGCAAGCCCCACAGCGTGCCCAACAGCCAAAACGTGAGCATCCGCATTTCGGAAGACGACCAGAAGTAGTACTCAAACAAAATCATCACGCTGAAGGCCAGCAGCGCCACCCCCGCAATAAACTGCCCCCCGTGACGGGTCCACAGGCCGCGCAGCGGAACCCACAACCCCAGCGCATACAGCACCCCACCGATCACGCCCAACTCCGCCAGCACCACCAGATACACGTTATGGGCGGGCAGTTGGCGGCTGAAGGCGTCTGGCGGGATGTAACGCAGCGCTTCGGTCAGGTTATACAGGCCCACCCCACGCACCGGGTCGTTTTGGAAGACAATTAACGTGTTAGGGAAAGCGTAGAAGACGCGATCTACAACCCCCTGCCAGCTAGACGCCAACTCGCGGAAGCGCTGCACAACGTCCGCCATCAGCGGTGAGGTGAGCGCGAACACCACAGCGCCCGCCCCACCAACCCCAATCACGCCCAGCGTCAGCCACAGCGCCCGCCCACGCGGGCGGTAGGCAATCAGCGCAGCAGGCAGCAGCAGGCCGGTTGCAATCACGAGGGCCATGCGCGACTGTGTAACGACGAGGCCCGCATACAGCACAGCCATTGCCGCATACGCCGCCACCGACAGCCACACCCGGTCCCGGAGCGTGTAGGCCAGCAGCAGCGCTTGCAGCAGCGCCAGCACCAGGTAGCCCGCCAGCACATTTGGGTGCGTGGCCAGCGCATACGGGCGAAAGGGCTGCGGCCCTAACCGGAAGGGGTTATCCGGGTTGAAGGGCATCTCGCCCACTGCCCCCAGGCCGATTGGCCCGCCCGCCGCCGTTTGCGCGATGGCGATCAGCGCGTGGGGCAGTGCCGCGATCACGAACAACGCGGCCACCGGGGCCACGCCATAGCGCACGGCCAGCCCAGCCAGCACAACGGCCAGCGCCACCTCCATCACCAATAACAGGCTGCTTTGCACCGCCAGCGACGGCACCCGCGCCCAGGTGATACTCAGCGCGGCCCACAGCGCCAGCCCCACCCACAACATCGCGCCTTTGGCCAGTACGCGCCGCCCCACATGCAGCAGGAACTCGGCGTAAGCGTCGTCTATAACGGCCCGCACTGCCGTGAACAACAGCAGCGCCATCAGCGCCACCCCCGCCAGCGGAAAGTGCAGCGTGCGCACGGGCGGGTCACCCACCGAGATGCCCACCCGCTCCCCGATAAGCGCCGTCAATAAGGCCACGCCACCCAACGCCAGCCACTGCCCCCACCCGCTGATTTTCGCCACCTGATGCATCGTCAGCCGTCCTGTATTCGCCTACAAAGTGGCCTTAATCATAGCATGTGGTGTGATGGGCGCTACGGGGTAAGGGCAGCGGCTTCTGCCAAAATATTGAAATGCACCCCCCCGCGATATGAAAACTTAACTTTGCAATAGCCCTACAGCCGTAATGAAGCATTGCGATTTGCTTGCCTAAATAACGTAAATTTTACACTTCTGGCTTGACACGCTCTTTAATCTTTGGTAATCTCTTAAACATAGCGTCAAGCAGAACCAACCCCAAAATTGGGACTGCGACGGTAAATAGCATCATCTCTCCCCCCCTTTGGTTTCAGCCCCGCACCTGTATAGGCGCGGGGCTGTGCTTTTACACGGTGACCCCACCCAAAACGGCAAAAACAGCC
>DAOTTY010000398.1:0-2580 GCA_034437575.1 Anaerolineae bacterium
ATCCGTGTGGCGCTGCCCCAGGGCACACTGTGGACATAGGCGTGCAGCAGGCGGCGCACCGTATCAAGTGTGGGCGGGAGGTCGCGTGGCATTTTTAAAAAGTCGAGTACATTATGCATGAGTTGCACCCTTTATTTGTAACGAAGATACGAGTTGTTGACTCAGTCGGTGTGAAGCCCAATACGCCATGATAATAACCAAGATGCCGCCGGTAATGATCCACATAATCGCCGCTGCACCAAACCACCCGATGGCCACGCCGACTAGCCAGGGCAGCAGCATCGCGCCGACCGCACCGCTGACAAAGAACGCACTTGTCATCCGTCCGGTCATGGCTACGCGCTCGCCCGTCAGTGCGAACACGGTCGGGAAAACCGGGGCCATGCACAGGCCGAGCCAGACGATACCCACCGCAACCAGACGATAGCTGCCCCCGATGGTCACGACCAGTCCACCGATAACCATACCGCAAAGTGTAAGTGACAGGATTCGGTGGGGCGACAGCCGTCGCGCTAACGGGATCGCCAGTAGCCGCCCTGCCGATAGCACTGCCCAGAAAAGCGATGTAAGGTAGGTGGCCCCCGTTTCGCTGGCGACGTGAGTGCCAGTTGCGAAAGTAAACAGCCAACCGCTGATGCTGTTCTCCACGCCAACAAAAACCGCGACCAGCACAAGCACCGCCAGCAGATACGCCCAGGGAATGGCTCTCGGTTGTTGGTCACCCACCTTCTGCCGGACAGGGCGTGGGCTGAAGCACAGCAGTAGTAGGGGTAGCGGAACGAGCAGAAACAGCGGCAATAAGCGGTAAATGCTGGTCGTGCTGCCGGTAATGTAAAGGGCGAGCGCCACTAACAACGGTGCAGCAAACCCACCAAAACTGTAGAAGAAGTGCAGTGTCGTGATCGAGGTGTTGAGGTGACGCCGATTAGCCCACAATGTCAGCGTGTTGCCACCGACATTGATAAATCCCTCTGCCAACCCAATGCCGGCAAACAGAATGACGACAGTCACCAGGTGCCTAGCGTACCCGGCTAACGCTGTGGCCGTCGCCAGCAGGATGAACGCTGTCGCCAGCACGCGGTGCCCGGCCAGTCGGTCATAGGCATAGCCTGAGATCACCGTTCCCCCCAGGTTTGCCAGCGCCCGCGCTACGAACAACAAGCTGAGCGCCGGGAGCGTTGTACCTGTCTGGACGGCCAGGCCGGGCAACGTCGGGCCGAGTGTCGCGGCGGACATTCCCACCAGAAAATGCGTGAGGAAATACGGCCCCAGCGATTTTTCGGTGGCAGTACCGGTCATCGCCGCGCCATCCACAGGACAATCGCATAGATGCTTAACCGCCGCAGGGGACATTGATGCGGACGGCGCTGCTCGCTTGGCCGCTTGCACCAGACGGTATTTCTCTGCCCGGCGTTCTGCCTCGCCCCGATAATATTCAGCATAGCGTTCTGCCTCGTATAGGTTCACAGTATTCCTCCGTCTAGGAACAACCTAGCTTGATGCTGTTCACCTTAGCTGGTTGGGGCGGTGCCATCACGCAATTTAGCAAAAGCGAAATGCTCCAAGAGGCCGATTTAGCAATCGCTAAATCGTTTCGTTGCGGCTGTGCGGCATGCAATAATGGGTACAGCGAACTAGAGGAAGCTATGCGATGATTACGATCCAACTTACTGTCGAGGACCTGGCGCGTATCCGTTTTGCCGTCAGCCCGATGGCGGTTACGACAATCAGCTACCGAACGCTACTGTTCCCGGACCTGTATCCACGTCATCGGGGATGGGCTTCACAGGCGGCAACAAGAATGGGCGGTTGTAATTTAAGCGCTTTAAGCCTGGTACATTCTCGTGGAAGACGCATGCCGGACTTCCTGACACCCCTCCCATTCAGCCCATCAGAACGGGTCGAGTCCGAAATCCGATCCCTGACACACGCCAGCGTTGACACGTTACGTGCCGATGCCGACATTGCCCGTCGCGCTGCCGTCTACCCCGACGATGCCGCCCGTATGAGCTGCTTTGTCGATCAGGTGCCGACCCTGCGCGACCAGCTTACCGCCGACATCTGGTGTTACTGGGAGCAGGTTGTTCATCCGTCCTGGCAAAGCATCGAGGCCATCCTAGAGGGGGACATCCTGTTTCGTACTCAACAGATGGGTAAGTTCGGCGTGGACGCGATTCTGAACAACCTCGCACATGACGTTGCCTACAATGATGGATTGCTGACAATCTGGGCGGACACACACGAGCAAACGACGCTTAGCGGGCAGGGCTTGGTGCTCACCCCAAACCTGTTTGCAGACCACACATGGTTCCAGCGGACGGGGGACGGCCCGGTCATGCTGATCTACCCGGCACGCGGCGCGGGTAACCTGGGGACACAGTCGTCCGTGCAGGCGGTCAATGGACGGCTGTCAGCCATGATTGGGGTAACGAAGGCGCAAATCCTGGGGGAAGCGGATCATCCAGTTAGCACGCTGGAATTGGCCGAGCGCCTTTCAGTGACGAGTGGGGCCGTATCGCAGCATATTGGACAGCTCCACACGGCAGATTTACTCCAACGACAGCGAGTGGGGCGCTATGT
>DAOTTY010000399.1:0-3085 GCA_034437575.1 Anaerolineae bacterium
GCCATAATGACTGAACAGACACCTTACGGAACAAAACCCTTATGAGTAGACCACCCGTTTACCCCTTTACCGCCATCGTCGGCCAGGATGCCATGAAACGCGCCCTCATCCTCAACGCCGTCGATATGCGGATTGGCGGCGTGTTGATTCGCGGTGAGCGCGGCACCGGCAAATCGACGGCAGCGCGTGCGCTGGCCGCGCTGCTGCCCGCCATCGACGTGATTAGCGACAGCCACTTCAACGACAACCCCCACACCCCGGACACCTGGTCCGACGAGATGCTGGAGAAGTACACCAGCAAGCAACCCCCTATCGACCAGCGCCAGACGCCGTTTATCGACCTGCCCGTGAGCGCGACGGAAGACCGCGTGGTGGGCACCCTGGACATTGAAAAGGCCATTCAGCGTGGCGAACGCCACTTTGAGCCGGGGGTGCTGGCGGCAGCCAACCGGGGCATCCTTTACATTGATGAGATCAACTTGCTAGACGATCACGTTGTTGACCTGCTGCTGGACAGTGCGGCGATGGGCGTCAATGTGGTGGAGCGTGAGGGCATCAGCTTTAGCCACCCGGCCCGGTTCATCCTGGTGGGCACAATGAACCCCGAAGAAGGCGACCTGCGCCCGCAACTGCTGGATCGCTTCGCGCTGTCTGTGGATGTGCAGGGGATTCAAGCGGCGGGCGACCGCATGGAAATCCTCGAACGGCACATCAGCTACGAAGGCGACCCGGTAGCCTTCCACCAGGAGTGGAACGAAGTGGAGCAGGCCCTTTCGCAGCGGATTCTGGCTGCGCGTGAGACTGTCGATCAGGTAAGTTACACCCGCCGCGACCTGTTCACGATTGCCAACATCACCAGCCGCCTGCACATTGACGGCCACCGTGCTGATCTCGTCATCCTGAAGACGGCCCGCGCCCACGCTGCCTTTGAAAGCCGCACTCAGGTCAACAACCGTGACATCCTGATGGCAACCGAACTGGCCCTGCCGCACCGCCTCAAGCACGGCCCCTTCACCGACGCCACGATGGACATTGCCAAGATTGCCGACGACATGGAAGAGATTGCATCAGAGTGGGGCGACGGCGACGAGGTTGAAGCGGGCGGCGAAGGTGAGCAGAGTCCGGTCAAAAAAAAAGCCAATCCGTCGTAACTGAAACTGAGGACGCCCCCGATTACGGCCAGGCGGACCCCAGCCCGCAGTCGATTTTTGACAGCCAGGACGCTTACTGGTGGGAGGGCGGCAAGAAGGAAAAAACGGGCAACGAGTTTGACCCCGTTCGCCTGCAATCTGACCTGGACAGGCTCTCCCGCCGCCAAAGTGCGGGGCGGCGCTCCCAAACGCGCACCGATCGCAAGCGGGGCCGTTACATCCGGTCTACCCCGGCACGCGGCGACTACCGCGACATTGCGTTTGACGCCACGCTCCGCGCTGCGGCCCCCTATCAACAAAGCCGCCAGGATCAGCTAGAAGAAACGGGCATGGCTTACGCCCTCAAAAAGTCTGACTTGCAAAAAAAAGTACGGGTGAAGCGGGCGGCCAACCTGGTGCTGTTCGTGGTGGATGCGTCGTGGAGTATGGCCGTTAGTGAGCGGATGCAGGCCACTAAGGGCGCGATTATGTCCCTGCTGACGGACGCCTACCAGCGCCGTGACCGCGTGGGCCTGATTGTGTTCCACAAAGACCGGGCCTTCCTTGTGCTGCCGCCCACGAACTCGGTGGTGTTGGCCAAAGAAGCCCTTGCGGACATCCCCGTAGGCGGTAAGACGCCGCTGTCGCATGGGCTGTGGCTGGCCTACGAAACCATCCACAAGGAACTCATCATCAACCCGGATATTATGCCCATGATGGTGCTGCTCACTGACGGCGCGGGCAATGTGTCCATGCATACCGACTCACCCCAGGCCGAAGCCATGAAAATCGCCGACCAAATCCGCGAGGCCGAGGTGAAAACGGTGACGATCAACATGGAGCACAAAGCCTTTGACCAGGGCTTAGCCGATCAACTGGCCGATAGGCTGGGCGGGCCGTGTTACACGCTCGATCAGCTTCACGCCGATGCGCTGGTGAAAACCGTCCGTAAGGAGATGGAAGGGAAGTAGCGCCCATGCAGCAGCTTGTGTGCCCGCAGTGTACGGCAGACGTGCCCGCCGCCAATATCAACATTGAGAAGGTGTTGGCGGTGTGCCCCGCCTGTAATACCGTGTTCGGCTTCGACTTTTTGGCGGGCGAAGGCGACGACGCCAAAACCAAAGCCAAATCCAAGAGCAAGGCGCGGGCACGCCCGCTGCACCCGCCACGCGGCTTTAACATTGCAGAGCGGGCCGACGGTTGGGTGATGTCCTGGCGCTGGTTTACGCCCGCTGTCATCCCCATCACGTTTTTCGTCATCGTGTGGAATGGCTTCCTGGTGTTGTGGTACATGATGGTTCCCGGCTTTGGGGGTGGCTTCGGCGGCATGAGTGTTTTCTTTATGCTGTTCCCGCTGTTGCATGTGGGCGTGGGCGTTGTGCTGACGTACAACGTGCTGGCCACCTACCTCAACCGCACCACCATTACCCTCACTGCTGACCACATCAACGTTCGCAGCCTGCCGGTGCCCCACCCCTGGCGTGACGTCAGCCTGCGTATGGAAGACATCGCCCAGGTGTACGTGAAGCGCAATCACGTCACTGGCCTGGGCAAAAGCGGCCCCAACTACGATGTGATGGTGCAGCGCTACACGGCCAACGATACCGTGCTGGTGAGCAGCCTGGCCGATAGCACGCTGGCCCTGTTCATTGAGCAGGAGCTAGAACGTTACCTGGAAATCGAAGACGAACCCGTATTTGGGGAGGTGAAGGGGCGCGGTTAGGGCCTGTTGGTTGCTGTGGGGGGTATATCAAAGTAGACTAACGTCTAGCAGAGGGAAAAAGATATACAGGAAAGTCACCATGCCAGTCATTGACGAAAGCATTCGTGAACGGCCATGTATCCACTGTGGCACAACAGACTACACCTGGGCCAATGTGACCTACTTCCGCCAGGACAACATCGAGGGGAATGTGCAGCTTCGTGAAAACAACCCGGAGCCGCCCCCGCGCAAT
>DAOTTY010000400.1:0-4388 GCA_034437575.1 Anaerolineae bacterium
ATAGATACCCGCTATGACCCCTTGTTATCCGAATGACGTAGGGGTACCTGAGTAGTTACCATTTTGGGGGTAAGGGGCTAGGCGAGGGGGGAGGCTTTGACAAGCACCCACAGCCTGGCTCAAAGCCGCTCTCCCAGGGCTGCAAGCTCGTTTGGGAAAGGGGTTGGGGTGAGGGCAACTGTTTCTGCCAACACATTGAAATGCACCCCACCGTTTTGCGCCCCCGCCAACACCCGCTAAAATAGGTTCAGGCGCTCGCAGCGATAAGAGAGAGATCATCCGTGGCAGAACCGACCGCACAGCAACTGCTCAAACAGGCCATTCAGGTCACCCGGCAGGGCAACCTGGACGGCGCTCGCAAACTGATTCAGGCGTCCATCCGCAAGGATGCGACCAACCCCGTCGCGTGGCTGGTGTATGCCAGCATCACCGAAGACCGTAAAGAAAAACTGCTGTGCCTGCGTAAAGCGCTGGAACTTGACCCCAAAAACGCCCAGGCGGCCAAGATGATCCGCGATTTGGGCTTCGCGCCAGAAAAGGTGCTGCAAACAGCTCGCACCCAGGAACAGCCCAAAGCCAAGCCGGATGAAAGCAAAGCGCCACCCGCAACGGATAAGCCGCAAAAAACCGGGCAAACGGGCCTGTTCAGCTTCCAGGCCAACGATGACCAGGACAACACGCCGGACTACCTCACCTACACGGAAGAAACCGTCAAGCCGCCGCCGCCGCTGGTTGAGCAGGGCGAAGACGACCCGCTGCTGGCCCCCCTGCCCCCTGACGACGGCACCCCCAGCACAGAGCCGCCCCGACCCGACCCCCGCCCCGCAACCTTCCAGGAACGGCTGGAACAGGCGATTCAGGCTGTGGACGAAATCGTGGCGGCTTACAACGCGCCCCCGCCCACCCCGGAAGGCGTCCAGTGGGTGAAAAAGGCCAAAAACCGGGCTGGCGAAAATGAGATTATCCTGGTGCGGTTAGCTGCTGCCACCGCGTACATCACATTTATCGGCCTGCCGCTGTTGCTCATTGGCTTCTTCATCTATAACACGCCGTTCGTGCAAGACATCATCGAAGGCGAAAGTTTCGTCGCGCAAGTTCGCACGCTCACGCCCACCCCTACCCCCCCCACAACCCCCACCAATACCCCCGGCTTCACACCCACAGCCTCACCCACCAGCACCCCCGTTGCAGCAAATGCGGGCATCCCGACGGCCTCACCCACTGCAACCGTGTTAAGTGTGCTGCGCGAAGGCAACCCGGACATCAACTTTGTGGAACCGACAGAGACATTTTTGCCCGGTGGCCTGGAAGACCGCGCCGTGCGGGGCGGCATCGAACTGATTGAAAACAACCAGGCCGATGTCGCCATTGCCACCCTGCAAGCGAGGCGCGAACTGGAATCCACGACGTTTAGCGCAGTAGACGCACTGGCCTACTACACCGAAGCGCTGGCCCTGATTGACATCGGGGAGGCCGAAACCGCCCTCGACCTGCTCGAAGAGGCCGACGACATCCGGGCAGAACGCACCCGCGCCGAAGACACCACCTCGCGGGCGGTCATCCAGGGTGGGCTGGCCCAAACCTACGTCGCTCTCGGCATCCAGGAACAGCAGCGCGGCGCGACCAACGCCGCGCTGGGCTACTGGCGCAGCGCCGAACAAAACGCAAACGAGGCTATTGAGTTTGAAGATGGGTGGGCCGCCCCGCGTTTGGCATTGATAGACAGCCTGATCTTGCAAGAGCGTTACGCCAACGCGCTCGCCGCGTTGGACGAGGTTGTAGAGGTGAACGACCTGGTAGACGACGTGCGCTTTATGGTGCGGCGCGGCGAGATTTACTTCCTGCAAGAAGACTACGAACAGGCCGCCTATGAGGCGTTCGTCGCGCTGTATGTAGACCCCATCAGTGCAGAAGCACACAACCTGCGAACGCGGGTGGCACTGGCCCAGGGCAACGCCGGGGATGCGTCCATCTACGCGCAAACGTACCTGTACTATCACCCGCTGGCGGTGACGGGCTGGGAGATGCTGGGCCAGGTGCGCGACCTGGAAAACAACCCCCAGCTTGCGCTGGAAGCCTACACGCAGGCTATCATCGTTGGGGAGAACACCACCGAGCCGCTCGCCCTGGATGCTTATCTGGCCCGCGCAGCCATCTACGAAAGCCGCGAACAGGTCGCGCTGGCCGCCGCTGATGTGGCCGCCGCTGCTGCCATCACCGAAGACCCGGACTTGCAGCGGCGGGCGCTGTACCTGACGCTCGAAGCGGGCGACTACACCGCCGCCCGCGAGCGAGCCGAAACCCTGCAAGCCGAAGGCATTATCAGCAGTGGTGAGGCCGGGTTCATTGAGGCGCGGGCGATACTGGCCACGCGAGAAACCCTATCCACAGGGGACTATGCCGAAGTGGCCCGGCTGATTGACACCGGCTTTGGCACGATCCCAGTGGAGCAGCAGCCGTTGGCCAACCTGCTGCGGGCCGAAGCCTACTATGAGCAGGGCAACCTGGAAGCAGCCGCCAACTATGCGGCCAGCGCCCTCTCCGCAAACGAAACCGCCCGCGTGCGGCTGCTGCGCGGCAAAATCTTTGAGGAAAGCGGCGAATATGCCACCGCCCTGCTGGAATATGAGCGCGTGCTGACGCTGGCCCAGCTTGTCGCCGTGCCAGACGCACTCCAGGGCGAAGCTGAGACGGGCCTTCGGCGGGCAGAAAACCTGCTGCTAGAAGAGCGACAGAACGCCACGGCCACCGCCCAGGCCCCCTAACGCACAAAGTAACCGGCGTTGCTATAATCTTCAGGGGCCGGGCGGTGTTACCGCCCCCTGGCCTTACGCTTCGCGCTCCTCCAGCCCCAACTCAAACTGGAAGCTCTCGCCGTCCATGCCGTCAAGCAGTTGGGGCAGGTACCAAACATCCAGCACGTTCACCAGTTCGGCCTCTGCCGCCAAAAGGGTACCGTCTTGCAGGCGCAGCGGCCCCTGCCACAATGGAAAACTGACCGGCACAAACGGGTTGGCGGTGTATTCTGCCATCGTGTCGATAAAGTCGTTCAGGTCATCAGCCCGCGATGGGGGGAAAGCGCCGCCCGTGACAAAGCCCACCGGCGTTTGCGCCGGGTTATCGAAGTGATCCCAGTTCGGCGGCGTCCAATCCCACGATGCGGACCACGCCCCATCAATAACCTGCTCTAGCGCCTGTGCATACGGGCCGCGCCAGTTGAAAAACGCTGCCCCCAGGCAGGCGTCCGGGGCGTTGTCGCACGGCACAATCGAGTCGTAGGCGGTGGCGTACACGTTCTCGCCGTCTTCCTGGAACTCTGCGGCGACTTCAAGCGCGGTGGGCGTGTCGATACCGCTGATGACGACATCAATGCCACTGTTATACATAGAAAAGGTCAGCACACGCGGGTTGTTCGTCACGGCGCTGTTGATGTAAAACCAGAAGCCCACCCACTCCACACGGAAGGACAGTGTTGCTTCCAGGTCGTCGCGGTATTCACGGTAGCAGTGGCGTGCCCCCAGGTAGGCTGACGCCGCCAGACGGCGTGTTTCCGGGTTGATAAGCGGCCCCAGGTAGCCGATTTGCCCCGTTTCCGTCGTGAGGGCAGCGGCACACCCCGCCGCGAACTTGCCCCACTCCATTTGGCCCATCAGGTTGCCCAGGTTGGGCGGGGCGGTGGCCGTCAGCACGGCGTCCCCGCTGATGTGGACAAAAGCGACCTCCGGGTGCTGCTCGGCCACGACGATGGCCTCCTGGCCCATGTCCTCTGAGGTGAGGAAGACCAGCCTGGCCCCCTGGTCAACAAACTGATCCACAACGGATTCCAGTAGCTGGTTGCGGGTGGCATACTCCTGATAGAGCAGCATGGTGGCGTCCATCCGATCTTCCATAAATAAGCCCGCCTCGTAGTGGGCCTGGCTCCAGCCGCCGTCATCACGCGGGCCGACCAGCACCAGGCCAAACGTCAACCGTTCGTTATCGTCCTGCGCGGTCACGGCCAGCGGGGCCAGCGCCAGCACGCCCAGCAATATCCAGATGAGTTTTCGCACTGTTTCGCTCCTGCAAGCGTGGGTGAGTATTGCCTCTATTCTACTCAACCGGGCACCGTCACGGTAACGGTTTCACGCTAAAATAGCCCCTCTTGCTCAATGCCTACGCCCTGCCACCATGACGCCAACCATCCCGCGCCTGCCCCTCACCGTGATTTTGAACAATGTGCGCTCTGCCTACAATGTGGGGGCCGTCTTCCGCACGGCAGACGGCGCGTGGATTGAGCGCGTGCGGACGTGGGATGTAGAGGAATAGCGGGCGTTATCGCACCACGACCGTATGCGGGCTGTGCAGCAAGTCATCTGGCGTGACGATGACCCGCAGCGCGGCCACCGCCC
>DAOTTY010000401.1:0-1588 GCA_034437575.1 Anaerolineae bacterium
CAGCTACACCCGGGGCCGCCTCAATAGGCCGACGATTGGCTATGGGCCAGGGTTCGAGCATCACGCCCACATCACCGACGAATACCTCAGTCTCGATCAGCTATTCGGGGCAGTGCAGGGCTACTATGCGCTGGCCAGCATGGAAGCAAGTTAACCGCTGCCCGCTGGCAGATAGATCAGATAGGTTGCGTTGGTGACCTCAAACGGGATTGGCTCTGCGGTGTAGTAGCCATCAGCGATGGCACACAGCCAGCTCTCGTTGGCCGGGTTGCAAATCACGGCGTCAGGTTGCAAATATTCCAGAATGTCCGGGGATAAGTCGTCTATCCCGTGCCGGAAACCAATATACTTGAGTGCGGAGGCCCCCGTGTACTGCGCCCGCTGCTGGAACACAATCCAGAACACGTCGCTGCCTACCACATGTGCCCCATCCGGGATGCGCCAGTCTAGCAAGCGCAGTTCGCCAATCAAACGCTGATTGCTGTTGGTGCGCGTGGCATGGATCATATCGTGTAGCGGGGCGGCCACATACGCGGGCAGCAGCACAAAAACAACCGCCATCATTACAGCACGGTGCCGCACCAGATGCGCCCCACACACGGCAATAATCGGCAGCACGACATTGTTGTAACCATGCGCGTTATTGAGCAAGGTCCAATTCAGCAGCACAGAAACCGTCGCGGTGAGGGCCAACCAGCGCACCCGCACGGGCACCGCAAACAGACTGAGCGCCAGTACCCCCGCGATCACGAACGGCTCAACAGGCGAAATGAGCAAACTAAACCGGAACGCTCGCGGCCAGTGGCGCAGCGGAAAGCCCGTTCCGACGGAATTGGTTGTATCGGCGTAGATTTTTTGAAACGAGGTCACCGCGACCAGCTTGGCCTCGGTGTTCGGGACGAAATGCACCGTCAAAAACATGGCACACCCCATTGCTGCCCCCACCGCATAGGGAATCGCCGTCCGGCGCAGGTACGCCCACCAGCGGTGCCGCTCCGCAGTGGCGGCCTGCACCAGCATGACAATGCCGTAGGCCACACCGTGCAAAAAGCCCACGAACGACTGCGTTTCCATGCCGATGTACACCAGCAGCCCGGCCACAAAGAACAAGCGCCCCGGCTTTGCTGCCCGCCCCGCCGCCAGCACAACCAGCAGCACCAGCGCAGCATACACCACCAGCCCTACATCCATCCGCATGTTGTGGCTTTGACGCACAAACGCGCTGCCCGCCAGCAGCAGCGTGAACCCGGTGAGCCGCTGCCACAACGGCAGCCCCGGTTCGCGCCACAACACCACCGCCGTCAGCGCCGCCCCAATGATGCCCACAATCAACGGCCACGCTCGCATTGCCGTAAGCGACTGTTCGCCAATCACGCGCAGATACAACCCACCCAGCAAAAAGTAACGCGGCGTAGATGGGTCGAACGGGCCATAAACTTCATTCAGGAAATTAGAAGACAGGCGGCCATTGCTGGCGAAGTTCGTCATGGTGCCCGCCAGAATGAACTCGTCAAACACATCATCCAACCGGACGAACTGCCCCACACTGGCAATGTGCGCTGCGGCCAGTGCCACAATCATCGCCACC
>DAOTTY010000402.1:0-1719 GCA_034437575.1 Anaerolineae bacterium
CGTGCGGACGTGGGATGTAGAGGAATAGCGGGCGTTATCGCACCACGACCGTATGCGGGCTGTGCAGCAAGTCATCTGGCGTGACGATGACCCGCAGCGCGGCCACCGCCCCCCCCAGCGTCACCAGTGACCCGGCGTAGCGGGCCATAAACGCCGGGTCACCCAGCAGATAGTCAGAGTCCAGGTCAACGCCCGCGTGCCGGTACGCCGCCCACACCAACTGGCTGCAATAGTAGCCGTCGGTGCGGGCTTTGTGCCAATAGGCTTCGCTGAACGGCTTGCCCGCCTGCGCGGCGGCATAGTCCGCTGCGGCCCGGCGCACCCCCGGCGGCGCGTCCACGCGGAGCAGCATGAACGCCTGTGAAAACGACGACATCGCTTGTTCCAGTGGCAATACAGACACATTCCGTTCTGGCGTGGCCTCTGCCAGATGCAGCGTGCCGTCCGGGCCGGTAACGACCATCCCCGTGTGCAGCCAGTAGCCATTAAACAGCCGGAACGCCTGACACTTGTAGTTGAGTGGGGAACACGTCGAAAGGTCGCGCCGTGCCAGCACAATATCACCCGGCTGCACGTCCGCCTGCATAATGAACGCCTGCCATGCGCCCTGGGCGTGGGCGCTGCGCGGAATGGTGAAACACATCAGCGTCACCCCGACCCACACAGCCCAACGCGAGATGTTCAAATTACTCCATACCCACACTGAACCAGTCGTCGTTGTCATCGTCATCAAAGCCAAGCACATCGCTCATCAGCACAGCACCTTCGTTCACCTGCGGCAGGCGGCTCAGGTAGCGCTCCGTCACGGCCACGTTGCTGTGCCGCAACAACTGGCTGATTTTATCAATAGGCACGCCGTTTTCTTGCAGGGCACCGGCCACACTGCGGCGCAGGTCGTGTGGTGCCACATGACCTATATCCGCAAACGAGGACGCCGTGTTCACAATCACCCAGATGCTGTCCGTCGTCAGCCCTTCCATGCCGATGGTACCGCCCTTCCACAGCCGCCGAATAATGTGTGAGTTGTTGTGGAACGGGTACTTATCCGCAATAATGGCCTGCCGCCAACGCTGGAGCCGCTTAGACACCGGGCGCGGCACGTCAATGGCAGCCGTCTTTTTGCCCTTACCATGCACGCGCAGCACCATCCGGTTGTTCTGAATGCTCAGGTCGTTCCAGCGGGCGTTACACACCTCGTCGCGGCGCAGCGCCATCGTACACAGGATAGATACCAGCACGTCATTTCGCAGCGCTTGATTTTCACTGGTGGCGATATTACCGGCAGCGTCCATCAACTGCCGCAACTGGAACGGACTTAGCCAGCGACCGGGACGTTGGCCGTCTTCGGCACGCGGTGGGCGCACCCGCGCCAGCGCGGCTGCCGTTTCGTATGCCACCCAGTCGGCTTCGGCCAGCAGGTCTGCCAGCGTAATAATAGAAGCGCGGGCCTGCCCAAGCGCTTGCTTGCCCTGCCCTTCCATGAGCAAAATGCCCAGCCACGCCCGCAGGTGCTGCGCCGTCAGGATGCCTTGCAGCACGTCAATGGGCAGCATGTGCATCCGGTGGACGCGGTCTTCGCGCTCGGTGGGGTTCATCTCGGCCATATCCACCAGATAGCGGTCAATCCAGCGGAAGTAGGCGCGGCGCGTGTGCGGGCTGCTGGCGCGTCCGGGCAGGGCAGCGGCAAAGTTGAACGTCAGGGCATCTGCATAAACGAGG
>DAOTTY010000403.1:0-1570 GCA_034437575.1 Anaerolineae bacterium
GCGACCTGAAGTTGGCCACCACGATGCTGGGAGAAGGGGCACCATTGCCAAAGTCTGTAGTAGACCGGATGGTACGTGTCTGGCAGAAGCGAGCTTTTGTTCATCCGACCAGAAGACTTTTGCTTCTCATTCTCCAACATGGAACACTGGCATTGATGTTGGCGGTTGGGGGAGTATATGGAATCCTGGTTTTACTGTTGGCAGTTGGAGTAGGGATACCTGGGTTCTGGTTTTTGTTGCTGATGGGAATGGGAATCATTGGGCTATATGGAATAGGAGCCTATATTTGCAAATCAGCTTATCCTCGTCTCTTGCTACTCTGGAATTCAATTCTAGCTCAGGATGGTGAAGTAGGTGCAATTGCTAGAATGGGGAAACGAGCAATTCCCATTTTGCAATCCACTCTCAAGGATACAAATTGGTATGTGCGGATGCGTGCCGCAGAAGCCCTGGGAGATATAGGCGATCCTTCCGCCATCCCCGGACTGATAACTGCTCTCAAGGATACAGATAAGTATGTGCAGTGGAGCGCCGTTGAAGCTTTGGGGATGATAGCCGACCATTCAGCCATCCCCGCATTGATAGCCGCTCTCAAGGATACCTCTTGGGATGTGCAAAAAAGTGCAGCCAAAGCCCTGGGAGAGCTAGGCGACCCTTCTGCCATCCCCGCATTGATAGTCAATCTCAAGGATAAATATAGCTGGGTGCGGTGGATTTCCGCCTACATCCTGGGAAATCTAGGCAACCCTTCAGCCATTCCCGCATTGCAAGCCGCTCTCAACGATACTGATAGTAGTGTGAGATGGAGTGTCGCCTACGTCTTGGGAAATCTAGGCGACCCTTCTGCCATCCCATCCTTGATAGCCGCTCTCAAGGATACTGATGAGGATGTACGAAGTAATGCCGCCGAAGCTCTAGGAGAGATAGGCGATCCTTCAGCCATCACAGCCTTGATAGCCGCTCTCAAGGATACAGATAAGAGGTATGTAAATAGTGTCACGGAAGCCCTGGGAATGATGATAGGCGATCCTTCAGCCATCCCCGTCTTGATAGCCGCTCTCAAGGATACAGATTGGGAAGTGCGGCAGAATGCCGCTTATACTCTGGGAAAGATAGGCGATCCTTCAGCCATCCCCGCATTGATTGCCGCTCTCAAGGATAAAGATAGTTATGTGCGGGGGCGTGCTGCCTATGCCCTGATAGAGATAGGCGACCCTTTAACCATCCTCGCCTTGCAAACCGCTCTCAAGGATAAAGATAGTGATGTGCGGAGTCGTGCCGTTCAATACCTAGGAAAGATAGGAAATCCTTCATCCATTCCTGCCTTACAAGCCGCTCTCAAGGATAAAGATAGTGATGTGCGAGAGAGTGCAGCCTATGCCCTGGGAGAGATAGGAGACCCTTCATCCATCCCCGCATTGATTGCCGCTCTCAAGGATACAGATTGGGGTGTGCGGGGGAGTGCCGCTGAAGTCCTGGGAGAGATAGGAGACACTTTAGCCATCACACCATTGCAAGCCGCTCTTAAGGATGAAAATGAATGGGTGCGGATACGTGCCGCTGTAGCCCT
>DAOTTY010000404.1:0-2614 GCA_034437575.1 Anaerolineae bacterium
AACCACGCGGCCGCGTCAATAGGGCATATCCCTTTCATACAAAATTCAACACGACCAGCAAGTTGCCCCAATTGGGCATTTACGCCTCGTCCCCACGGATGACCCCGCGCCGTGCATGCCGCCTCCCCCCCCAATCGGGCACATGCCCCACGGAATCGGGCAAGCAGCAAATCCCGTTGGGCCATTGCCGTTGCCCGATATGCCTCGACAATCTCTCGAGTTGCCGCGGCATGAAACTCCTCGTCGTCCTGGTCGTCGTCGTCCCACGGTATTTCGTCATCTTCCTCCGTGGGCGCGGTTGGCGTGGGGGGGGTTGGCGTGGGGGCGTTGGCGGCCGCAATGTGGTCGGCCGTGTATTCCAATCCTCCCCGTATTGCTATCAGTTTCTGCAGAGCGTGCTCCCGCTCACTTTCTGTGCGGGCAAGGAGGGATTGTAAAGCCCCAACATTTTCCATCAGCCATTGCCGCGCGTCGGCGTGGGGCATGTCGTCAAGCCGCTCCTCTAGTGTCCCCTTGAAGGTCAGAAGTTCCTGTTCTAGGGAGTAGTTTCGGTCGGAGTTGGGCCACCAGGCCTCGTCCCAGAGCCGATATACGGCTCGGGCCGCGCGAGACTCGAGGCTGGATAGGCTGTCGTCGTCGTCGTCCCACGGTATTTCGTCATCTTCCTCCGTGGGCGCGGTTGGCGTGGGGGGGGTTGGCGTGGGGGGGGTGCTATCTTCCAGAAGGTCAGCGGTGTAATCCGCATTCCCCCTTATTCCGACAAGTGTGCGTAGGGCGTGCCAGCGCTCCCTTTCGGTTCGCGCGTGGAGATATTCAATGGAGGCAAGATGGGCTCCAAGCCAGCGCATTGCCTCGTGGGGGGGCATGGCGTTCATGTGAGCCAATACCTCATCTTGGAAAATCAATAGTTCGCTCTCCAGGCTATGGTTCCGCTCGTGCCCAGGCCACCAGGCCTCTTCCGACAATCGGTGCATCGCCCTTTCAAGGCGATCCTTCAGATTGCACAAGCTATTCTCATCGTCGTTGCCCGTCGGGCGCGTTTCTTCCTGGTCCTTGATCATGTTGTCCTCCCTTTTCGCTGCTTGAGTCGCCACTAAAGTTTCGGCCTCGTCCCACGACGGGATCTTGTCCATCAAATTCATCTTCTCTGCCTCCGTCCTTGCCCACAATTTGTGGGTCAGACTTTATTATAGCCCCCCATTGATGGTAAGTCAATAGGCCCATAGGGGTACCTTAGTCCTGTTTTGTACTAGTACCCCCCCCTTACCCCCCCCCTTCCCTGGAACAAATAGGGGGGGGAAGCAAGAATGCTTCCCCCCCCTCATTCATTGTAGGGGCCCGTACAAGGCTGTCAATCTCAAAACGCTTTGTGACAGCCTTGTACGGGCACAATTCGTGCCTCCCTGGTGCTTCCCCCTTCGGACGGAGGATCTTGCTAACCGCGGGCCGCGTTGATTGCCGACGCGCTCACGCGCACATTCAATCGTTGCCGAAAGAATGCCACCCGCGCCCCGTCGGGCCCCGCCAGAAGGTCGGCAAGGCTCCCGACGACGGTCGGGTCGAAGTGGGCCGCCCATGTCGCCCCCAACGTGGCGAGCTCGCCCGAATCCAATCGCCAGTCACTATAGACAGCCCCCATGCCCGCCGACACGCGCGCGCCCCACACGTACAGTGTTACCCCCTTCCCCGCGGTGCTCTTGCCCGTTATCGACAGCAAGATTGCCCGACTCAGGGGCGTAGGGAGGCCAGACGTGTCGTCGCCCGCGTCCACCTCCGTCCCCGTGGGTACGAGCGGGAGAAACAGGTCGCTATCCTGGTCGGCCCATTCTGCCGAAATAATACCTACGGCCGCGCGATTGTCTCCCGTCTGGAGGCCCGTCAAGCCGTAGACATCGCTCATCGCCGAGCGCCAGGCTTCCACGAGCTCAATGGCTTTTGCCTCATCCCACAAAGCGGTGCCCCGCTCGAAGCGGAGCAAGGCCGAGTGCTCGACAGAGTCTGCCGTGTATTGAATCCGCGCCCGCGGCGTGAAGTTTGGTGCGTAGTTCACCATAACCTAAACCTCCTCATCTTCGGGACTGGTCGAGGGACCGACCGCGTCGGTTTGCCAGGGATCATTGTCAAGTGCAAGGAAAAGGTCGCAGGCCGCGATTAGCGCCCCTATAGCCGCGCCCATGTCGCTTGCCCCTGTCCGCGCCAACATCAAATCGGCGTATGGGTACCGCCGCGCGAAGTTGCAGAGAGCGCGAACGCGAGTAAGGATTCCTGCAGTCCCTCGACTGAATTCTGTATAAGCCATTCTTTCCTCTCTTTATGATATATTCTTCTTTCATAACGTAATATTTCGCTCTATTCCTATTATAACACGGGCAAGGAGAAATTGCGAGCGGTCGTGATTGTAATGCCTTGACCGTAGCCCGTCACGACGTGGGTCGCGGTCGAACCGCCGCGGTGGCTGACCAGCACCTCGCGTATCGGTGAAGCCACGTCGTGGTATGCATTGAGGCCCGACCGCGCCAATGGCTCAGTGATTTGTTGGGCGTGTAGGTCATCCAGGAGGGATTCAGCAATAAAGAAGGGCAGTTTCTCCCCGCCAGTCGTCCCGCTGTATGGG
>DAOTTY010000405.1:0-1776 GCA_034437575.1 Anaerolineae bacterium
TGAATGTCTGCCGTATAAACGGACAGTACAACTTGGGAAAGTCGGTAAGCGTTTCCATGGTTTTACACTCCTTTTGTGAAGTAAGTATAGTTTTTTTTCGTGTTAAAGGCACCCCCACGGATGCCAGCGAACCCATCACCTACACCTGGGCGCCGACGCCGACCAACGGGCAGGGAACAGTAGAGGCGGTCTACCGTTGGCCCGAACCCGGCTCACATACCATTACCCTGACAGCGGAGAATTGCGCGCCGCCAGATACAGCGATGGTCACGGCGACGCTCTCCGTAGAGCTAGAAGAACCGGTGCTGCGCTACGTCTACCTGCCGCTTGTCCTGCGGTCATACGCGGGGTCTGGTCTCTCCGCTTTGCGGGGATTGCCTCCTATGGATGCTCCAAGGGGATTGCCAAATCCCCGTGCCAGCGTCGTTGCCCCGGGATCTGGCGATCCCGGGCGAGCACGTGAAGAGGGGATGGAGCTAAGAGCGACCACGGTTTACGCCGCCGTCACCGACGCCAACGGCGACTACACCCTGAGCGGCTTGCCCGAGGGGACCTACACGCTGGCGCCATCGCAGGACGGCAGTACCTTCAGTCCAGCGTCGCGTGTGGTCAACGTGCCACCGAACAGAAGTGGCCAGGACTTCACCCGTGGGGGAACGGCCTGTGCGATCAACCTGACTCTGCAAACGCCCCAGATCATTAGCCTCACCGCTACCATCAGCGGCACGGCGACGTCCGACTGTTCCACCATCACGCGCCTCAACTGGCAGTGGGGCGACGGCGCGAGCGATGACCAAGGGTTCCCTGCCAGCCACACCTACGCGATTTCGGGGACGTACCCCATCACTGTCACCGCGTACAATGACCTGGGGGATACTGAGGTAGCCAATACGACGGCTTACGTGGGTACTGCCGCTGGCGAGATGGTCACTGTCCCCGCTGGCGAGTTTCAGATGGGCTGCGACGACACCAACCCCAACGAAAACTGCTACAGCGACCAGCAACCGCTTCACACCGTCTACCTGGATAAATACACCATCGACAAATACGAGGTGACGAACGCGCAGTACAAGGCTTGCGTGGACGCGGGCGCGTGTTACCCACCGGCGACCTCTGGTTCCTACACGCGCGATCATTACTATGACGACCCGGCGTATGCGAATTATCCTGTGATCTACGTCTCGTGGTATAATGCCACCGACTACTGCACGTGGGCGGGCAAGCGTTTGCCCACCGAGGCGGAGTGGGAGAAGGCGGCGCGGGGCAGCAGCGACACGCGGATGTATCCGTGGGGGAACGAGGATCCCGACTGCTCGCGGTTGAATTACTATCATTACGACGGCAGTTCTTACGAATATTGTGTGGGCGATACCACCCCAGTGGGCAGCTATCCCACGGGCGCCAGCCCTTATGGCGCGATGGACATGGCGGGCAATGTTTGGGAGTGGGTGAACGATTGGTACGACAGTGATTATTACAGCACGTCGCCGTATGAGAATCCGCCCGGGCCGGCGAGTGGCTCTTCCAAGGTGCTGCGTGGCGGCTCGTTCCTTAACAATTGGTACCGCGGACGCGTAGCCTCCCGCGACACCTACCACCCGAGTGGCCGCCACTACCGCTACGTGGGGGTGCGGTGTGCTGGTGGTGCGCCAGGATACTGAGCTTCTGGTTTCTGAACTTCTGACCAAAGAGTTACCCATTGGCAATCTCACCTCGCAATTTTGGGCCAATGTCTACTTACACGAATTGGATAAATTCGCCAAGCACACGCTTCAT
>DAOTTY010000406.1:0-3894 GCA_034437575.1 Anaerolineae bacterium
ACGTTGCGCGTGACGGCCACTTCGATTTCCTCGGTGTTGATGTAGGTGAGCAACTCGCCGTTTTCGCCCAGTACAGCCTGCTTAAACGGGTAGATCACGCGCAGCGACCCGATCATGAAGCCGACCAGCGCGGCAACAGTGGTGTTTTCGTAGCGGTGCAGCAGCCACGATAGAATCCGTGAGAAGATGACAATGCCGACCACACAGCCCAACGCGACGGAAATCACCGCAACCAGGCTTGGCCCCACATTCTCGAAGCTAATCAGCGACCGCAGCGACCCGATGATGAACTCGTACTGGCCCAACACCAACAGCAAAAACGACCCGCTCACCCCCGGCAAAATCATCGCGCAAATGGCCACCGCCCCGCTCGCAAACAAAATCAGCGGGGTGTGCGGGATGACCTGCGGGCGCAGCCCCATGATGAGGAACGCGCCTACAGTCGCCATCAGCAGTGCCGCGATGCTGGCCGCATTCCACTTGACGTGGGTTGCAACCGCAATAATAGACGCGACGATTAACCCGGTGAAGAACGCAAACAAATAGACCGGGTAGCGCTCCAGGGCGAATTCCAGCGCGGTGACCAGCGTCAAAATGGCCGCGATGATGCCGCCGCCCAGCGCCAGCAAAAAGCGCCAGGGCACCATGGCAACTGCGCCCTTAAAGTCGCCCTTCAACACCGTGCGGATCAAATCCAGGTTGAAGGACTTGATTGCGCCGATGAGGTCTTCGTAAACGCCCAAAATGAACGCCATTGTGCCACCGCTGACGCCCGGCACAATGTCTGCTGAACCCATCGCCACGCCGGTAAAAAATAATCGCGCATACTGCATCGGCGTGCGCGGGGTATTTTCCATATCGTACTGCATGGTGTGCTATACTCCCGTCTGGCTTAGCTCTTGATTGATGAACAAACGATAAGTTTGCACCAACCCACCACACGCCGTCAATAGGACTTAACCCATGCAGCAGCTTAACGCCCTCATCCAGATCGCGCAAACGGCGTCACGCCTTGGTGACCTGACGCGCCGCAAGCACACCTATGTGCTGCCCGCCGATATGACGGCTACCGTCTATCTGCACACCGAAAACGCCGCCTTGCGCGTCGTCCGCTGGGATAAGCGGCAGGTCGAAGCCACCATCGAAACGCGCCCGCCCATCGGCTGGCGGGTGGCCACTGACTACGACGACAACGGCGTGTACATCGTGGCGCTGCGCCGCACCGGGTTCGCGGCGCTGGCGGGGGCCACCCTGGATGTGCTGGTGCCGCGTCAGGCGCATTTGGTGCTGCGGATGGATGACGGCCTGGTGACCCTCGATCATGTACGCGGGACGTTGAACATGGCCCCACCCGAATGGCACAACGGCGCGGCCCTCAATGGTGGCAGCGACAGCATAACAAAACTCTAGTGCTGCCATACTGATTATGTCATAGCAGGGGGTATTGCTGGGTCTTGCGTTGGCGTGGCCCTGGTGAATCATTATAATCGGCGTCAGCAAAATAGAGTCACATTCACACAAACAGGAGCAACGAGACGACCTATGGCAGAGATTTCAGAACGCGGTTACGCCAACCCGGATATTCTCGTCAGCACGGACTGGGTGGCCGAACATCTGAACGACCCTAACGTCCGCATTGCAGAATCTAACGAGGACGAACTGCTTTACCCCTCCGGGCACATCCCCGGCGCGGTGCAAATTGACTGGACCCGTGACCTGAACGACCCCGTTAAGCGCGACTACATCGACCAGGACGCTTTTGAGGCCCTGATGTCACGCTATGGCATTACGCCAGAAACGACCGTCGTCTTCTACGGCGATAAGTCTAACTGGTGGGCAGCCTATGCGCTGTGGGTGTTCCAACTGTTCGGGCACACCAACGTCAAGCTGATGGACGGGGGCCGCCTGAAGTGGGAACAGGAAGACCGCGACCTGACCCGTGAGGTGCCCACCTACACGGCCACCGAGTATAAGGCACAGGCGCGTGACGACAGCAAGGTGCGGGCCTTCCGTGATGAGGTGCTCAAGCACATTGAAGCCAATGGCCCGCTGGTGGATGTTCGCAGTCCGGCAGAGTTCAACGGTGAGCTGCTGCACATGGCCAATTACCCGCAGGAAGGCGCACTGCGCGGCGGGCACATCCCCGGTGCCAAAAACATCCCCTGGAGCAAAGCCGCTAACGAAGACGGCACGTTCAAAGCTGCGAATGAACTGAAAGCCATCTACGCGGAGGAGAACAATATCACAGGCGACGGCGAGGTGATTACCTACTGCCGCATCGGTGAGCGCAGCAGCCATAGCTGGTTCGTGCTCAAGTATCTACTCGGTTACGATAACGTCCGCAATTACGATGGTAGCTGGACGGAGTGGGGCAACAGCGTCAACGTGCCGATTGAGAAGTAAGCCAGTGGGTTATGGGTGGGGCATGGCATGGTGCCGTGCCCCGCACCGGGCGGTGTTTCGCCTGCCCACATTTTGGGGCAAGGGGTATCTAAGCGAGTCCCTGAGTCGTTACAATCCGTTAGTTGGCATCTTCCAGGGCACGCCGCGCCACGCGCCGCCCGATTTCCACCGCGAAGTTGGTACCCCGGTCATACGGGTACACCTGCGACATGCTAGCCCAGTACAGCCCCGGCACCGGTGTTTCTAAATCCGGGATTTTTTCGCTGTGATACACCCCCGGCACCGGCTGGGCATACGGTGCCCGGAACACCCACGTTTTGCGAATCCAGGCGGGTTTGAAGCGCGGGTTGAACCGGGGCAACTGCGCGGTGAAGCGCTCCGTCAGGTCGGCCTCGCTCATCTGGAAGTAGCTGTGGTCTGGCGGCACGTAGTCCCCCATATACACCAGATGGTCGCCGTTGAAGCTCTCCGGCGGGATGAAGTTGGTATGTTCTACCAGCGCCAAAAACGGGAACTGGCTCTTGTCTTTATCCGGGCTGTTAGCGGGCAGGTTGAGCCAGTAGGTGTCGTCTTCCAGCAGCTTGTGCTTGAGCGCAGCAATGACGACGACTGCGCCGATGCTGTCCAGGTCGGCTACGCGGTCGCCATAGACGGTTTTTTGCAGGCGCGGTGCCAGCTTGAGCAGCAGCGCGGGCGAGGTGGTGCTAATCACGCGGTCAAACGAGGTGACCTGCCCGCCCACTTGCAGCGTGGGGTTAGCGTCCGTATCCACGTTGATTTGTTCAACGGGCGTGTTGAAGTGCAGGTGAGCGCCGCGCCCCCCCAGGGCCGCTGCGAAGTCGTTCATAAACGCCTGGAAGCCGCCTTCATAGGTGCCCAGCTTCACGGAACGGGTGAAAATCCGCGCCCACAGCCAGGCCATGTTCACATCCTGGTAGCGCTCGCCAAACTTGCCAATCAGCAGCGGCTTGAAGAACGTCTCATACGCCTGCTGGCCCATGTACAGGCGCATCCACTCGTGCGCGGTGTACTGCTCCAGGAATTGGCCGTTGCGAACCGCAAACTTGAGCATGACCCCCGCCGCGCCCATCCGAAAAATGCTGATGGGCGACAGCGGCAGCTTGAATATGGACGCATTCATTTCGCTCTGGTAAAGCTGGCCGTCAATCCAGTAACTGGTTTTGGGGCGCGGGAACAGCACGCGCTGGCGGACGCCCAGTTCATCGGCCAGCTTGAGCAGGTGGCTGTCGGTGGTGAACCAGTGATGGTAGAACTTCTCCATCCACCACTCCCAATGCTCGTCCTTAAAGCCTGCCGCCAGGCCGCCGGGCAGGTCGCCCGCCTCAAAAACGTGAACCTCATGCCCGGCGTTCACGCAGTCCCATGCAGCGGCCATGCCCGCCACGCCCGCGCCGATGATCCCGATTTTCATGTGTGCGTTGTACTCCTGGGTTGGTTTGCTGCTAACCATGCCTATGATAGCAGGCGACA
>DAOTTY010000407.1:0-10263 GCA_034437575.1 Anaerolineae bacterium
GACATTTGCCCATAAAGAGGTCTTCGCCCGTGACGACCCAACCGCTTTACCCCGACCAACAGAAAACCCTCAGCGTTATCGTCCGCGCCTGGGACAGACGCCTCCGTTTACAGCAGCTTGTCCGCTGGTTCGCCATCAGCCTGATGCCTGGCCTTGTATTCGGCCTCACACTGGCGATTATCTCGCGCTTTCGCCCGTTCATGCTCAGCGAAGACATTCTGAACTACACCCTGGCCGCTGTGGGGGCGGGTGTGGCCGCGCTGATTGTGGTGGTGGTGGTGTATCCGCGCAGTGTGCAGCAGGCCGCGCAAAAGTTCGACCTGATGTTCACGCTTAACGAGCGCATTTCCACCGCGCTAGAACTCATCGGCGGCAAAATCCGCTCCAATGCGGAGTTCACCAGCCGCCAGCTAGACGACGCGGTTGCCCGTGCCCAAACCGTCAAGCCGCGTGATGTCATCCGCCTGGCTGCCCGCTGGCAAGACTGGGCGATTGTGGCGCTATTGGCAGGCGTACTGACGATGCTGCTGGTGTGGCCCAACCCCACCGAAGCCGCCGTCGCGGAAGAAGCCCAGGTCAACGAGGCGATAGAAGAAGCTGCCGACGACCTGCGCGACATCACCGAGCAGGTCGCCACTGACGGTGCGATCAGCGAGGCTGACCGCGAGGGCCTGCTGCGCGAACTGGACAGCAGCATCGAAACGCTGGAACAGCCCGACATCACGCCGGAAGAGGCGTTCGCCACCCTTGAAGACATGGAAGCCGCCCTACAAGAGCAGGCCGACAGCATGGCCGAACAGCTCCGGGCGCAGCAGCAGGCCATGACCGACGCCCGTGAAGCGCTTGAAAGCGGGATGACTGGCAGCGAAGGCGAAGCCAGTGCGAGCGAATCCGAGGCCGAAGCCGGTGCGGAATCGCTGGAAGAGCAGCTTCAGGAGATGTCCGAAGCGCTTGACGGCGCGTCTGAATCCGAACAGCAGAGCATGGCCGATGCCCTGAACGACGCTGCCGAAGCGCTCCAGCAGACGAACCCCGAAGCGGCAGAATCAATGGAAAGTGCGGCGCAGTCGCTGCAAAACGGCGATACCCCGCAGGCGCAGCAGCAGTTGGATCAGGCCCAGCAGAACTTGCAGCAGTCCCAGCAGCAAATGCAGCAGCAGCAGCAGTCCCAACAGCAAATGCAGCAGGGCGCACAGTCCGCCCAGCAGTCCCAGCAAAATTTGCAGCAGCAGCAGCAAGGCCAGCAGCAGCAGGGCCAGCAGCAGCAGCAAGGCCAGCAGCAGCAGGGCCAGCAGCAGCAAGGCCAGCAGCAGCAAGGCCAACAGCAGCAAGGCCAGCAGCAGCAAGGCCAGCAGCAGCAGGGTCAGCAAGGCCAGCAAGGCCAGCAGCAGCAGGGTCAGGAAGGCCAGCAGGGCCAGCAGCAGCAGGGTCAGCAGCAGCAAGGGCAGCAGCAGGGCCAACAAGGGCAGCAGCAGGGTCAGGGCCAGCAGGGTCAGGGCCAGCAGGGTCAGCAGCAGGGCCAACAAGGGCAGCAGGGCCAGCAGGGTCAGCCTGGAGCAGCCGCCAGCAGCAACAACTCCGCTGGGGCCGGTGATGGTGAAGGCGGGGCCAGTGAAGGCGGTTTTGCCGATGACGGTTCGCCCATCGACACGAACAACAACCCCGATGGCGAAGGTGAGCGCGAGTTTGACTCGGTATACGCGCCGCAGCGTATCGGCGGCGAGGGCGATGACGGCTTCACGCTGGAACCGGGCGACGACAACCAACCCATGTTCGAGGGCGACTTCTCCGAGAACCCCACCGGCGACGTGACGATTCCATATGACCAGGTATACAGCGACTACAGCGAAGACGCCCAGCAAGCCCTGGAAAACGACTACATCCCGTTAGGGCTGGAAGACGTGGTGCGCGACTACTTCACGTCTATTGAGCCGGGGCAGGAATAGGCCAATTGTGGCCCGTTGTGCATTATGGCTACGGTAACTGCTCACCCCAACCCGAACGGGCTTGCAGCCCTGGAAGAGAGGCTTAAACAGTGGCACTTGCCTCCCCCCTCGCCTAGCCGCGCAGCGGCGGTCAGGCGAGGGCGTGTGCATTATGCCCACGTACACCCGGTGGCTGAGTCGTTACGCCTAAGTCTTGTTTTCCAGCAGTGACCGCTGCGGGAACACAAGCTGCGACTTGTTCGTTTGCCCGCGCTGCAACAGAATGCGGTTGGCCCGCTCAAAGTCGTTGTGCAGGTCATAGATGTTATTCGTTTGAATGCCGGACGGCTCCAGGTGGAACGTTACAAACGTGACGCTGTAAACGCCTGCTGCCATCACCATCCACTGTGGCGGGCGCAGCACAACCCGCGCTACACCCACTTTCACCTTCTCCATCCCCCACAGCGCCTTCAACAGCCCACCGATGCGGTGCAAATCGGGGCGTGTGCCACCGCCCATCAGGGGGGTTGGCTGGCGGTGCAGGTAGATGACATAATTAACCGGGCGAGCCTCGAAGTGTTCGCGCAAAAACTCGGTCTTGCCAGAGCGTGACGCGGGCTTCCAACCGTCGTTATTGGGGTTGCGGGCCAGGATGCGCTCAATGATGGCGCGTTGTTCGCTGTAGTGGGCGTAAATGGCATTAAACTGGGCGCGGCTAATCTGGCGCTCGGCGTACTCTTTGGCAATAACCTGCATCTTCTCGCGGATGCGGCGCAGGCGCTCCTGGGGGGATTGCGGTTCCGACGGGTGGCTGGGCGGCGGCGTGCTGGCTGGTGAAACGGGCAGCTTGCGGTCCACGGGGCGTGCCGGGCGTTGCGGGCGCAGGGGCGACGACCTGTCTTTTTCGGGGGGCACGGAGTTGCTCACGGGTTGTCCCTGTGACGGTATAACATAATCGTTACAGGTTGATGATAGCATAGAACCGGATGCCGCAAAACTTGGCTATAATGGCAATTCATGAAACCAAACCAAACCCTAACGTTCTTCATGTTTGAACCCACACATTACGGATTGTTTTTCACCAAACATCATACCCACACGGCCCGATCTAACCGCAGCCGGAAGCCGTTTGAGGGCGCGATTGCGTTACTGGCCACCATGCAGCCCACCCCACTGTTAGATGACCTGCTGGTGAGTGGCCTGCGTCACCGCTTTGAGGACGACACCGCAGCGGCTCATCATGGTGTTGAGCGTATGCTGCGCGAGAGCGGCGCGTTGGGCCTGCCGGGGGGCATCAGCTATGTGGAGGCGTGCATGGTCACGATTGGTGTGGGCCAGGCGTTTGAAATGCTGCGCGACGGCTTCCCGGCAGCGCTGCACGACCGCTGGCTGGCCGCCTATACCCAACAGGCCGAATCGCTGGTCAATGCAGACGAGGGCGGGGCACGCCTGCTGCACACCATCTGGCGGGGGGCGCTGCGGGTGGCGGCGGGCGTGGTGCTGGAACGCGACGATCTGTTTGAGGACGGCGTGCGAGACTTCAAAGCGGTGATTAACAGCGAGATTCACCCTGAAGGCTACCTGCCCGCGCTGGTGGAAAAGAGCGAGGGCGGCGCACTAGAGCGGCAACTGCTGGCCGCGAAAGGGTTGGCGCTCACGGCAGAGGCGGCGACCCACGCTGGAACCGACCTGTGGGCGCACGAGGTGCGGGGCATCAGTGCGAAGACGGCGGCTATCTACGCGGCGGCCTACTACGAGTACCGTGACAGATGGCCCTGGGACGAACCGCCTACCCCTGACGACAATGAGGCCATGTTCAAAGCGCACGCGGGCGTTTTCGAGATGCTTAACCGCCACCTGCGCCCGGATGTGCTGCGCGACACGCTGGTTAAGCTGCGCCCGGTGATGGATGTGACGGGCGGCAGCCTGACCACACTCACGCATGGGGTAGTAATGCGGCGCGGCCTGTTCGGGCGGTGAGGGGGCACAGCGGGTCTTATTCCTGGTGCCGCAAGGTTTTCGGTGGTTACGCCAAGAGCATGATTCGGTTGGCGTGCCAACCCCCGGCGATTGATGTTCGCAGCAGGCTGAAAGAGGCCATCGCGTGCCGTTGCGTGTTATCAGATGCGCCCGCCCCACCTATAATGAGACCCGGACGGCCACCACGCCGTACACCTTATCAGATCGACAATATCAAGGGATGACAACCTGTGCGACGACTGCTGCTTATCATAACGATGCTGGCCACTGCGGGCGTGCTGGCGGCCTGTGGCGGCAATCAGGCGGAAGCGCCCGAACCGCTGGACGCGCTCAACGAGGCGGCGGTGTTCTTCCAGACGGCGGAGAGCTTCAAAATTGAAGTGCTGCAAGAAGGTGCCCCCTACTTCATTGAAACCGACGTGACCGAGGGCGCACTGCGCTTCCAGCGGGCGACGATTGATTATCAAGCGCCTGATACGCTCCAGGGGGATGTGCGGGCGTCTGTGTTTGGAGCGCCGTTCCCGTTTGGTGTGCTGGCACGGGGCACAACACAGTGGGTGCGCTTGCCGGGTATCGGCTGGACGAGTTCGTATGTGTTTGCGCCGGGGTTTAATCCCCAGGATTTAATTGCCGCAGAGAAGGGCTTCCAGGCGGCGCTGGGTGCCCTGCTAGACATTGAAATGGTCGGGCCAGATGACATCAATGGTGTGCCTGTCTATCACATGACGGGCCGGGCCGACGGGGCCATCATGCGCGATTTACTGGTGGGCCTGCTGGAAGTGGAAGGCGAGGTGCTGGTGGATGTCTACGTCCAGCGTGAGGATAATATGCCGGTGCGCCTGATTATCACCATGCCCAACACTGAAACCGAACAGGTGCCAGAGCCGACACGCTGGGTGGTGGATGTGTACGACTTTGACCAACCTGTGACCATTGACGGGCCGGAGTTGGGCGACCCCGGCGCGATTGTCACGGCTGAGCCAGTCGAGGCGACAGAAGCGGTTGGGGCACAGCCAGATGCGTCTGCTGTGACTGAGGAGGCCAACGGGTAATTCGCCAGTGGACGCGCTTTTGCACGTCCCCGCAAAAATATTACACACAGCGTAGGGGCGACTCATGAGTTGCCCACACAAGCCTTGACCCCAACACGGAGACGACCCATCACCATTATGACAAACATCCCTGCCACGCCCCAACGCGACTTTAACCCCTGGCTGGTCATCGCCTTTATCGCCATCCCGGTTTTTGTGGGCAGCCTGGACCTGACCGTCGTCAGCGCCTTTCTGCCGGAACTCATTTTGGAACTGGAACTGCCGCTGCAAACCTACACCGACGACACGTCCTGGGTGCTGGGCGGCTACCTGCTGGCCTACACCGTCAGCCTCACGTTCACAGGCCGCCTGAGTGACCTGATCGGGCGGCGGGCCGTGTATATCGGCTGCCTGATTGTGTTCATCATCGGCAGTGTGTTGGTGGCCGTGGCCCAGGGCGCACCGAGCGACTTCCTCAACAACATGCTGCGCCGCTACGCCGGAATCCGCCCCGACCCGGCGGTGATTGATCTGGTGGCCGTCGTGATTGCGCGTGTGGTTCAGGCGTTGGGGGCGGGGGGGCTAGTCCCGGTGAGTTTGGCGCTGGTCAGTGATATGTTCCCGCCAGAGCGCCGCGCCCAGCCGTTGGGCCTCATCGGTGCGCTGGATACACTCGGTTGGGTGTTAGGGCACCTGTACGGCGGGCTGGTGCTGCAAATCCCGGTGCCAACGGCGTTTGCGCGGTTGGTCGGCCACACCGTCGTCCCCCTGGCCGATAACCCCGGCATGGCGCAAATGCCCTGGCAGTTCTTGTTTTGGATGAACGTGCCGCTGACGCTGATTGCGCTGGTGGCGGTGCTGTACGGCCTGCGTAACGTAGAAATGCAGCGCAGCGGGGGCCGCTTCGACTATCCGGGGACGGCGCTGCTGGTGGGTGGGTTGATTGCGCTCAATGTGGGGCTGGGTGCCAATATCGACGTGGCGGGCACTTCCACATTTGAGGACATCAACCGCCTGCCCGCCAACTGGTACTACTGGGTGACGGCGGCAGCCGTCGCGTTGGCGCTGTTCGTCGTGGTAGAAACCCGCGTTAAAGACCCGCTCATTACGCCCAAGCTGTTCCGGCAGCGCGGTTTTAACGCCGGCTCGCTCACCAATGTATTCGTTGGCTTTTGCCTGACCATTGGCCTCGTCGCCGTGCCGATTCTGGTCAACATCCGCCAGGAAAGCCCGGACGACATCCGGCAGGCGGCGCTGCAAGCAGGCGTGCTGCTGAGTGCGCTCACCGTGCCGATGGCCATTGCGACAGTGCCTGGCGGCTGGCTGAGTGACCGCTTCGGCTACCGGGTGACCACCTTCACTGGACTCATCACGGCGGCGGTGGGGTTTGTGCTTATCTGGCAAACATGGCAGTTGGGCATCAGCAACCAGTGGATTGCACTGCACGAGGCGGTTGTCGGCATTGGGCTAGGGATTACCTTTGCCCCCATCAGTGCCAGCGTGATTAACGCGGCTGATGACCGTGACCGGGGCATTGCGTCAGCATTGGTGTTGGTGCTGCGCCTGGTGGGCATGACGCTGGCCGTCACGGTGCTGTCTACCTATGCGCTGGCAGAGGTCAACCGGCGTGCAGAAGTCATCCTGGGGCCAGAGGCCGCCGCTGACATCTACGCCTATGCCCAGACGTATGCCGAAATCACGGTGGGGGTCCTGGCGCAGTTGGGCCTGATTGGTGCGGGGGTCGCGCTGGTCGGGTTAATCCCGGCGGGCTTTCTATCTGGGCGGGCGGCTGTCGTCACAACGGGGGATGGCACCGCCACTCAGGAAATGGCCCGCACTCCCGGCGGGGACTGACGACCACGGGGCGGCACATGGGCCGTGCCCTACTCCACCACGTTGACCGGCTGGCCGTACTGGCGCAGCGCCCCCAACCGTGCCTGTGCCCACCCTGTCAACGGCGCGCCGTTGCAGGTTACTTGCAGCCTGTACCAGTTGAAATCTGCTGTGCGGCCCAGCACGTTGTACTCAATATTGCCCGGCATCAGGCACACCTCGGTTGTGGCGCTGTTCGGCTGGGCATAGATGGGGTAGTCCTGGTAGAAGATGAAGCGTGGGAACACGCGCTCACCACGCGGGATGGTGTCGTCTTCCAATGCCGTGAACGCCCCCGCGTACTGTAAATCCCCACGTAAGATAATGAAGTCCGCGCTCACCCAGCCGCGTTCCGGGCCATATTCCACATACCACCACGTCGCGGCCTCATTGCGCCCAATGATGAACACCTCTGCGTCCCGCGTGACCACCCCCAAACTGCGGTACTGAATCCCGTCACCGCTGCGGATGTTGAGCCGCCCGGTGTTGACTACCCCCGTGCCCTGCAACCCGAACAGGTCGGCAATGTCGCGGGCATCTACGGGCGCGTCAGCCGCTTCGTTGCCGGGTGCGTCAGCGATGCTGACGGCGGGCGGCTCGTCGGTGGGGGCGTTGTTTGTGAGGGTGAGGCCGCTGTTGCTCAGGTCGCGGCAGTCGCCCTGGCGGCGGTAGACTGTTTCACGGGCGAAGCCGTTGCCTGCCTCGCTGGTGATGGTGAAAAACAGCGGGTTGGCCCTGGGCCGGGCAGACCAGCTTTCAAACAGGCCGCGTGGGTAGTCCAGGCTGGTGCCCACCGGCAGCGTTTCGATCACCGGGCCGTAGATCACATTGCCAAAGCCATCGGTGGCCAGCAGGGCGATGCGCTCTGCGCCGCTGCCGGTGTTATCCCGGTTGAGGATGACGCGCCCGCCGTTGCTTTCAAACCCGGCGCAGGTCACGTTAAAGTTCTGGGTACCGCGTACAGCCGCCCCCGTCGATAGGATGCTGATGACGATTATCACGACCCCGATGGCCATAACCTGTGCTGGACGCTTGAGCAACCGTCGAAGCATATCCTGTACCTACCTTTGACCCGTTTGTTACGTTACCTTTCGATGATAGCCGAGATGAGCATGGGTGGCAGTCCAAGATCGTTAAAAAGCCGACTAAAGACGGTTAGAACCTGCAAACTTACGCGCTGTTCGTGAATTTATATAAACCGTGACTGAAATTAACCCACTCGGCCATGAAAGTTACCTGAGCGTTAAAAAAAACGGTGGCACAAACGCGCTTGTACCGTCATACTGTGATTCGTAGCAAGTATACCTCTTCTATTCACAGATTCCGCAAGGAGACAAACGTATAATGAAAAGCATAACCGGGACGATTGCGGCGGCATTCCTGTCGCTGGCGGTTGTATTCAGCACGGTAGGTGCCCAATCCGACGGCAATGTGCTTCAGGTCGGCTTACGCAAGCTCACCACGATTGACCCCGCTTTGGGGGCCAACGATCCTGAAGTGATGTTCAATCAGCTTCAGTACGAGTACCTGATTGACATCACCGCCGACGGCGAACTCGCGCCACGGCTGGCCACAGACTGGTCGGTCAGTGAAGATGGCCTGACAATTACCCTTAACCTGCGCGAAGGCGTGACCTTCCACAATGGCAGCCCGTTTACGTCGGCTGATGTGGTGTATACCTTCAACCGCCTGGTCGAAAGCGGCTCGTCCATTGTGGGCTTGCTGGGCCAGGAACAGACAGGCGAGGATGACGAGGGCAACCCCATCCTGGAACCGACGTGGTCTGTCGCTGCGGTGGATGACCTCACGGTAGAATTCACGCTAAACGCCCCCAACGCTGACTTTCTGTTTGGTGTGGCCTCGCGCTTCAGCGCCATCGTGCAGGACGGTGCCGAGAACGTGAACACCATCGCTGACGGCGACGACCCGCTGGCAAATTTCAACGGTACTGGCCCGTTCGTGCTGACGGATTACCGCGTGGACGAAAGCGCGACGTTCACGGCCAACGAAAATTACTGGGACCCGGAAGTGCCTGTTTTGGACGGGATTGAGTTGATTTTCTTCGATGACGACCAGTCGCAGTTAAACGCGCTGCGCGGTGGCTCCCTGGATTTCATCATCAAGGTGCCCAGCGACTTGCAGCCCGACCTGAACGCGGCAGAGGGCTTTGTCGCAATACAAAAGCCCACCAACACCCACCCCGTTATCCGCCTGCGCGTGGACGAAGGCTCCATCGGTGAGGATGTGCGCCTGCGGCAGGCGTTCAAGTTCGCCACCGACCGCGAACTGCTCAACCTGGACGCACTGGACGGTGCCGGTACAGTTGCCAACAACGACCCCATTGGCCCCTCCTATGGCCTGTTTTACAACCCGCAGGAAAACCGTGGCTATGACCCGGAACAGGCGTGTGCGCTGATTGCCGACGTGGCCGCTGACGGCACAGGCAACGGCTTCGTGACCGAGGTTGACGGCGAGGCCCGCGTGCAGGTGCCCTTCTACGTGGGTGATACGCTTGAGTACCCGCAGGTGGCTGTTTTCGCACAGGATATGTGGAGCCAGGCGTGCATCGACGTGGAGTTGCAGGTCGTGCCAGAGCAGGTCTACTATGCTGAGGGGGAAAATAACTGGCTGAACGCCCAACTTGGCATGACGGCCTGGGGCGAACGCCCGGTCGCCCAGGAATACCTGAGCGTGGCCTACACCACAGGTGCGGTGTTCAACGAAGCCCGCTGGTCTAATGAGGAACTGGACGCGCTGGCCCAAGAAGCCGCTACAACGACTGACATTGAAGCCCGCGCTGACATCTACAATCAGATTAGCGAAATCTTCTTTGAGGAAGGCCCCATCATCATTGTGTACTTCCGTCCGGTAGTGGGCGGCCACGTTGAAGGCGTTACGGGGCTGGATATGCACACGTTCCCCGGTCGCACGGACTTCCGAGGGGTTGGCTTCGCAGAGTAAGCAGTAACCCGAACCCATCCCGATATTTGTGCAGGGGGCCGTCCGATGGGGCGGCCCCTTGTGCATGACGGCCTGAACCGGGCTTAGCCTAACTGCGAGTCCAGCACATCGCCCAGGACGTTGAACCCGATCACACTGAGCATAATTGCCCGCCCTGGTAACTGCTCAGCTTGCCCCCCACCCCTCCCCCACTATCGCCGCTACGCGGCGGGAGGGAGGGGTTTGTGCCGCCTTCGGCGGTGTTCCCCTCCCCTCATTTTGGGGGTAAGGGGCTAGGGGATGAGGGAATTCAGCCGAGTACCTGAGTCGTTACGGCACATCGGACGTGATAGATCGCGTCTCTACAGGTCATCACAGGTTTATACAGACGGCCATCTGGCCGTCTGCTGCCGCTATTCGCCTTACTGCAAACACCGCGCACGGCAAGGCGAATAGAGACGACCCCGAACCCCTACAGTGTTTTGGTGCCCATCAGCACGCCGTCTTCGCCCTCA
>DAOTTY010000408.1:0-3469 GCA_034437575.1 Anaerolineae bacterium
GGATTTGACCCATCGACCACGGCGCTAAAGGTCAGTGTGAGCGGTGAAACAGCTAAGCATTCAGTGGGAGTTGTCGTGATGGTAATAAGTTGGCTATCGCTGAAATCCTGCTCGCCACAGTTGCGCGCCGTGATCTGGACGGTTTTGCTGCCCGCGAGGCTCCATTGATACGTTGCTTGCGCTGTCCCCTGCCCGCTGACCAGGCCATCGCTCGACCAGGTGTAGGTGATGGGCGTGGTGGCGTCGCTGGGTTGCGGGGTGGCTGTGAAGGTGAGGGTAGCGTCAATTTCACCCGATGATGGGCCGTTGAGACTGACATCGGTGAGTGGCGTATCGCAGGTGGGGGATGGCTCACTGATGGTCACGGTTTGGCTGTCGCTGAAATCCTGCTCGCCACAGTTACGCGCCGTGACCTGGACGGTTTTGCTGCCCGCGCTGCTCCATTGATACGTTGCTTGCGCCGAGCCTTGCCCGCTGAGTAGGCCGTCGCTCGACCAAGTGTAGGTGATGGGCGTGGTGGCGTCGCTGGGTTGTGGGGTAGCAGTGAAGGTGAGGGTAGCGTCAATTTCACCCGACGATGGGCCGTTGAGACTGACATCGGTGAGCGGTGTGTCACAGGTGGGGGGTGGCTCACTGATGATCACAGTTTGGCTGTCGCTGAAATCCTGCTCGCCACAGTTACGCGCCGTGATCTGGACGGTCTTGCTGCCCGCGCTGCTCCATTGATACGTCGCTTGCGATGTACCCTGCCCGCTGACCAGGCCGTCGCTCGACCAGGAGTAGGTGATGGGCGTGGTGGCGTCGCTGGGTTGCGGGGTGGCCGTGAAGGTGAGGGTAGCGTCAATTTCACCCGACGATGGGCCGTTGAGACTGACATCGGTGAGCGGTTGGTCACAAGTGGGCGGTGGCTCACTGATGGTCACAGTTTGACTGTCGCTGAAATCCTGCCCGCCACAGTTACGCGCCGTGACCTGGACGGTTTTGCTGCCCGCGCTGCTCCATTGATACGTCGCTTGCGCCGTCCCCTGTCCACTGACCAGGCCGTCGCTTGACCAAGTGTAGGTGATGGGCGTGGTGGCGTCGCTGGGTTGTGGGGTGGCGGTGAAGGTGAGGGTAGCGTCAATTTCGCCCGATGATGGGCCGCTGAGAATTACATTGTTGAGCGGTACGAGGCACGTCTCTACCAAGTAAGCATACTTCAGGTCTTTGTTGGTATAGTAATAGTAGCTGATGTGGGGTTGCCCCTCCCCGTCCAACGCCAGAGAAGTATCATAGCCCACATTCCACCCGCTATCCACGGTCTGGATATCCCATGCGCTGCCCGTCCACACTGCGTACTTCAGATCACCGTTACCATAGTAGCTGATGTGCGGCTGCCCTCCCCCGTCCAGCGCCAGTGAGGTGTCCTTGCCCACATACCCAAAGCTATCCACGGTCTGGATGTCCCACGCACTGCCCGTCCACGCCGCGTACTTCAGATCACCGTTGGTATAGTCCCAGTAGCTGATGTGCGGTTGCCCCCCTCCATCCAGCGCCAGCGAATTGTCCCAGCCCACAACCCCAGCGTTATCCACCGTCTCGCTGACCCACGCGCTGCCCGTCCACGCCGCGTACTTCAGGTCGTCGTTGGTCTCGTCATAGTAGCTGATGTGCGGTTGCCCCGCCCCGTCCAGCGCCAGTGAGGTATGCTCGCCCACATCCCCCCCGCTATCCACCGTCTCGCTGACCCACGCGCTGCCGGTCCACGCCGCGTACTTCAGGTCACCGTTGGTCCAGTCATAGTAACTGATGTGCGGCTGTCCCGCCCCGTCCAGCGCCAGCGAGGTACTTGTACCCACCCATCCTTCGCTATCCACGGTCTGGATGTCCCACGCGCTGCCCGTCCACGCCGCATACTTCAGGTCACCGTTGGTCTCGTCCCAGTAGCTGATGTGCGGCTGCCCCGCCCCGTCCAGCGCCAGCGAGGTGTGCTTGCCCACATCTCCCCCGCTATCTACGGTCTGGATGTCCCACGCACTGCCCGTCCACACCGCGTACTTCAGGTCATCGTTGGCATCGTCAAAGTAGCTGATGTGCGGCTGCCCCGCTGTGTCCAGCGCCAGCGAGGTGTACCAACCCACATTCCCCCCGCTATCCACAGTCTGGGTAACCCACGCGCTGCCCGTCCACGCCGCGCACTTTAGATCACCGCCATCATAGTAGCTGATGTGGGGCTGCCCCACGCCGTCCAGTGCCAGCGAGGTGAACCGGACCGCATATGCTAAGCTATCCACTTCGCTATCCACCGTCTCGCTGACCCACGCGCTGCCCGTCCACGCCGCGTACTTCAGATCATCGCCACCACCATGATAGCTAATGTGGGGATGCCCGTCCGCGTCCAGCGCCAGCGAGGTGTACTTGCCCACAACCCCCCCACTATCCACAGTCTGGATGTCCCACGCGCTGCCCGTCCACGTTGCGTACTTCAGGTCATCGTTGGTAGCGTCATAGTAGCTGATGTGCGGCTGCCCCGCCCCGTCTAGTGCCAGCGAGGTGTGCTTGCCCACATCCCCCCCGCTATCTAAGGTCTGAGTGATCCACGCGCTGCCCGTCCACGCCGCGTACTTCAGGTCGTCGTTGGTCTCGTCCCAGTAGCTGATGCGCGGCTGCCCCGCCCCGTCCAGCGCCAGCGAGGTGTGCTTGCCCACATCTCCCCCGCTATCTACGGTCTGGATGTCCCACGCACTGCCGGTCCACGCCGCGTACTTCAGGTCACCGTTGGTATAGTCCCAGTAGCTGATGTGCGGCTCCCCTGCCTCGTCCAGTGCCAGCGAATTGTCCCAGCCCACAACCCCAGCGCTATCCACGGTCTGGATGTCCCACGCACTGCCCGTCCAAACAGCATACTTCAGATCACCGTCATAGTAGCTGATGTGTGGCTGTCCCGACCCGTCCAACGCCAGCGAGGTGAACACGCCCACACCAGGGCTATCATCCACCGTCTCATAATGCCAGATTGTGCCATCATACCAGGCATAGTACAGGTGATCGCTACCGTAGGCAATGTGCGGATGACCATCAGCATCCAATTGCAAGCTACGGTTGCCCGTACTATGAAGAAACTTGGGGCAATCCACACATTCGATGTGCCACTCTGTAGCATTAGGGTTACGGGGAGACGACAAGGACGCTTGAGAAATCCGCTTAGAGATAGTATAAGCTCTAGCCCCTCGTCCTTGGACTATTGATTGGGGATCGGGTATGGGCGTAACAAAAGCGAACGCATCCATATCATCTTGCCTTGAGACATCATCCAGATTTACCTTGCTGGTCTTATCTGTTACAGACGCACTCACCGAATTAGGTGATAAAGCTGCTGAGTATAAAGCAGCACTCAAGATTACAATACTCAATCCTAGTACCAACCACAGACGAGTTGTCTTTGACATAATGTCGACCTCCTAAATTTGCCCCTCAAGAAATACACACA
>DAOTTY010000409.1:0-2013 GCA_034437575.1 Anaerolineae bacterium
GGGAAGTGGCAAGTTTTGGTAACTGCTCAGCTTGGCCCCCCACCCCGGCGCTAAAGCGCCACCCTTCCCTCATTTTGGGGGTAAGGGGCTAGGGGATGGGGGAATTCAGCCGAGTGCCTGAGCAGTTACAAGTTTTGAGTGAATCCAGAAAGCGGGTAGGTGGTCATGACGACATTGGTATTGGGCGCAGGGATGGCCGGGCTGTCAGCAGCGCGCCACCTGACGGACGTGGGGCATAACGTTACTGTGCTGGAAGCACGCGAGCGCGTGGGTGGGCGGGTGTTCACCCGGCGCGACATTGTAGACGGGCTGCCCGTCGAAATGGGGGCGGAGTACATTCACGGGGAAAAGGGGCCGCTGTGGCCGGTTGTCAATAAGCTGGGCTTGCGGACGGCCCACTGGCAAAAGCTGGACGACAGCCTGGTCCGCATGGAGGATGACCGCCTGCTGACCATGCGCGAGGCCCGCGCCACCGACCCTGACTTCGATGTAACCCGTTCCTGGGAACTGCCCGACGTGGACGTGGGCAGCCAGGACGAGGACCTGTATCACTACCTGATGCGGGTGGGCTTCACCACAGCCCAACTCCAGTATGCGCGGCGCAGCTTCGTCAATGCGACGGGGGAGGGCATTCATCACATTAGTGCGGCGGCAGCCCTGCAAGAGATGCAAGACGAGGCGTTCGGCAGCGAAGACTGGCGCATCCTGGATGGGTACGACCGCGTTGTGAAACACGTCGCGCACGGCCTGGACATCCGGTTGGGGGCGGTGATAACCGAGGTCATTTGGAAGCCGGGCGAGGTGCAGGTGGTTACGACCAACGGGGAGCGCTTCACCGGGGAGCGGGTGGTGATTGCGCTGCCCAACGGCGTCCTCAATGCGGCTGGCGTCCACTTTGACCCGCCGCTGCCCGACGAGAAAATCGAGGCGCTGCGGGCGCTGCCAATGGGGCCGGGCTTGAAGATCGTGTATGTGTTTGACCGCCCCGTGCTGCCGGAGGGCGTGGGCGCGTTATACAGCAAGCGCAACCCGCCGATGTGGTGGTCGCCCAACTTTCGGCAGGGGCAAAACACGCCCTTTGCCATGACCGCCTTTGCCACCGGCGAATGGGCGCGGCAGTTGTTCCAGTTTGGTGAGCAGGGGATGCGACTCAAGGGGTTGGCCACGCTGCGGGCCGAACTGGGCCAGGCCGTGCCCGACCCGGTTGCCGTCCACATCCAAAATTGGTCTGATGACCCGTTTGCGGGTGGCGTGTATAGTGTGGTGCGTCCCGGTGGTGTAGACTGCCGCGCCCAACTGGCCCGCCCGGTAGCTGAAACGCTGTTCTGGGCGGGTGAGGCAACCGCACCCGTCCCCTGGGCGGCAACGGTTCACGGCGCGTACCTGAGCGGCCAGCGGGCAGCACAAGAGATCATCGCACACACGGAGCAGACAAGTTGACGACAGCCCTGTTAGCAGCAGTCTACGGCATTTTTGCCGCAATGAGTTGGGGGACGGGGGATTTCAGCGGCGGGCTGGCCACCCGGCGTGGCACGATTTATCAGGTGATTGTGGTGGTTCAGGCGGTGGGCCTGGGCGTGATTGTGGCGCTGACGGTGGCCCTGGGCGAACCCGTGCCGACGGGGCAGGTGCTGTTTTTGGGTGCCCTCACCGGGATTGCCGGGGCTTTCGGGTTGGCGCTGTTGTATCAGGCGTTGGCTGTGGGCCGGATGGGGGTGGTCGCCCCGGTCACGTCGATTGTGGCGGGGGTCATCCCGGTGTTGGTGGGGGTGAGCGCTAACGGCCTGCCCGGTGGGCTGACGCTGGTGGGCTTTGCGTTGGCCCTGCTGGCCGTGTGGTGGATCAGTCGGGCAGACGCGGTGAGCCATGTGCAGCTTGGCGAGTTGGCGCTGCCGGTGGCTACTGGCGTGACGATTGGCGTGTTTTCCGTGCTGATTGCCGCCGCCACGACAACCTCACTGGGCTGGCCGCTGCTAATGGCCCGCGTCACGTCCACGCTGGTGCTGCTGCTGC
>DAOTTY010000410.1:0-1535 GCA_034437575.1 Anaerolineae bacterium
CGTAACGTTTGTGCAATCAGACGCTCAGTCGTCGTACACCAGTTCATTTTTGAACATTGACAACTGAATGCTCGCGGAGTCCTTCCATCTGTGTCAGACTTGCAGGTGCAAGCCAAAGCAACCTGACCAGACGAAAGGACGCCAAAATGATTATACCGCCGTTGCGGTGGATGCCCGCCTTGCTGGATATGACCACGCATCTGTGGGCAATCGGATGGTCGTGGTGGGGCGTGGGGTCGGTGCCACCGCCGGAGGCCACGCCGACACCGGGGATTGCCCCAGTCGTGCCGCCCGTGCCACCCACCAATCCGCCCGTTGCCACGGTCACCGATCACGCCCTGCTGGTGCTGCTGGGGGCGTATGCCCAGAATCTGGGGCGGATCGACCAACCGGCACAGGTGCCCCTGGCCCAGCGCACCTATGACCATGCCCCGCAGGAGAAACTCATCCAGTTCCTGGTCGGTATCCTGGGCGGGATTGACTATTTGCAGGACTTTGACGCCGCCGCGCACCCGCGCACCCGCGATCCGCTGGTCGCGCAGGCCTGGGGCCAGACCGCCTTCGCCCATTATTCGGGCGTGAGTCGCAACCCTGGCCGCTGCCGATGCGGCCACGCTGACCGCCCTCATCCTGCAGTTGCGGGCGATCACCCAACCCCTGGTGGATGCGGAGGTGCTGGCGCTGCTGCGGAGCGACCAACCGCTGTGGCTGGATGGCCACGCAGGCGCGCCGCCGGCAGCGGCTGCAGCAGCGGCTGGTGACCCTGGCGACCCGCCAGCAGCGGGTGGCCCAGCAGATCGCCACGCTGCACCAGCAGCAGACGGCGCTGCAGCAGTGGCACGATCAGTTGGCGACAGAGAACACCGGGCTGATCGCCCCGCTGCCGTTGGTCGTGCGCGTGGATGCGGGCTTCAGGACGGATGACAATCTGACCTGGCTGATTGAGATGGGCTATGCCGTGGTGACGAAAGTGCATAACAGCCAGACCGCCACCCGCCTGCGTCGGGGCATTGCCGCTGATGTCACCTGGGACACGGTGGGCCGGAATGCGGTACACCACATTGCTGAGCTATGGACGAACAGACATGCTGCCCCCCCAGTGGTTCCAGCAATACAATGCCCGTCAGGTCATTGAAGCGGGCATCAAAGAACAGCAGGGGGTCTTGACCATGCGCCGTCCGTTGGTGCGGTCGCCCATCGGTATGCAGATCCAGGAGCAGGTCAGCCTGTTCGCCGCCAATGTTGTGCGCTGGGCCGCGCAGTGGCTGCGTCCGCTGGTGCGTGATGCGCATCATGCCCTGCGGGAGGCACTTGGCGAAGTCAAGACCCTGGTACGGGTGCTGGCGCAGTGTCGGGCCGAGGTCATCACCACCGCAACCGGCATGGCGCTGCGGTTCGATGATCACAGTCCGTTTGCTGGGGCAACCATTGTCCTGTCGGGCCAGGTTGCGATTCAAGAAGTCCTCCCCCTGTTCAAACAATCCGATTGGGGGCATGCCGAAACGACATGACCGATGATTGCACAAACGTTACGC
>DAOTTY010000411.1:0-7887 GCA_034437575.1 Anaerolineae bacterium
AGGGGAACACCGCCGAAGGCGGCACAAACCCCTCCCTCCCGCCGCGTAGCGGCGATAGTGGGGGAGGGGTGGCGCTTTAGCGCCGGGGTGGGGGGCAAGCTGAGCAGTTACGCGTGGACTCGCAATTTGCTGGCCCTCACCCTCGTATCGCCCGCCAGCGCATAGTCGCGTTCGTCAGGGCTTTTGCAAAGTTGCATGGCTGATGATTGGGCGCTGCCCAAACCCGTTGAAAAAAGTGACCAAAAACTTGCCTTTTCGGGCGCTCTGCGTCCGAAAACACGGGTGCAAAGGGTGCTAACCCTTTGCAGGGGTGCGGGGACAGCATCCCCGCGATGTGAAACCTTGACTTTGCAATCGCCCTACCGTGTTCGTGTATGGCTATCGCTGCCTTGCACCAGACCCGTTACACTAGGAGATAGCAACGAACAACTGTCAAGGAGACATCATGGTTAGTGAAATGACCCAACTGCGTCCCGGCCCTAAAGGACAGGCCATCATCGACCGCGACACAAAGCGCATGTCCGGTTCGATGGTGCCGCGCTATCCCTTCGTCATAGAACGGGGCAGCGGCGCACAGGTATGGGACGTAGACGGCAACGACTACATTGACTTTGCCGCAGGCATCGCCGTCACCGCCACAGGGCACGCGCACCCGCAAGTCGTTGAAGCGATTAAACAACAGGCCGAGAAGTTCATCCACATCGCCGGGACGGACTACTATTACGAAATCCAGGTGGATGTGGCCGACCGCCTATCGCAGATTGCCCCGTTTGATGACGAAGCGCGTGTGTTCCTCACCAACAGCGGCACCGAAGCCGTCGAAGGCGCGATCAAGCTGGCCCGCTGGTACACCGGGCGCACGCAAATTATCGCGTTCTTCGGCGCGTTTCACGGGCGCAGCATGGGGGCGCTGTCGCTAACGGCCAGCAAGCCCGTCCAGCGGCACGGCTTTTTCCCGCTGGTGCCGGGTATGCACCATGTGCCCTATAACAACCCGTACCGCTGCGGGCATGGCCGCGAAGAAAGCCAGTGCGTGGCGAAGTGCATCTGCGCCAGCTACATTGAAGACATGCTGTTCCAGCGTACCGTACCGCCGGAGGACGTGGCGGCCATCATCCTGGAGCCGATTCAGGGTGAGGGCGGTTACATCGTGCCAGATACCCGCTTCGTGCAAGAACTGCGCGAAATTTGTGACCGTCACGGCATCCTGTTGATTGCCGACGAAGTACAATCCGGCATTGGGCGCACGGGCAAGTGGTGGGCCATCGAAAATCACAACGTGCAGCCGGATATTGTGTGTTCGGCAAAGGGCATTGCCAGCGGGATGCCGCTCGGTGCCCTCATCGCCCGCAAAGACATCATGACGTGGCCGCCGGGGGCACACGGCAGCACCTACGCCGGGAACCCGGTCAGTTGTGCGGCGGCCCTGGCCACGCTTGATCTGGTAGAAGGGGGCTACATGGCCAACGCCGCCGTCCAGGGCCAGCACATGCGGGCTGCGCTGGAAGAAATGCGCCCGCGCCACCCAGCCTTGCAGCACGCCCGCATCGACGGGTACGGGCTGATGCTGGGCGTAGAACTGGTGCTGGATGCCAATCGCACCCCAGCCAAAGCCCTCCGAGACCGCACCGAGCGCATTGCCATTGATAACGGGCTGCTCATCCTGGGGGCAGGTAAAAGCGCGATTCGCTTTTGCCCGCCGCTGATGATTGAGCGCGACACGGTTGATGAGGGCCTGCGTCGCTTCGACGCCGCGCTGCTCCAGGCAGAACAAGAGGCCGGGCTGCTGTAGCCCGCTGCAAGTAGTGGGGCTTGTGTGTGCATCAAGCCCCACTGTTCCAACCGGCAGGCTGCCACCCCCTAATGAGGACTTGAGCAAACCGTCTTGGCTCCCTTTCTCCCCACTGTGAAAGAGTAACTGCTCAGCCCTCACCCCAACCCCGCTAGCTTACATACTGCCGCTGCGTTAGTTAAACGGCTGCCAGCCCCGCCCCCGGTGCCCAAAGTCGAACGCCTGTGGGTGCAGGATTTCTGCCAGGATTTCGAGCGATTCCACCAGGCGCGGGCCGGGCCGGTTGAAGTACTGGTTGCCGTCGGTTACAAACACACGCCCTTCACGCACAGCCCGCAGGTTGTGCCAGCCATTACGAGCGGCCAGCAGCGGCATTTCGGCGCAGGTGGTGGGCATATCGTAGCCGCACGGCAGCGCGATAATCACATCCGGGTCGCTGGTGATGAACGCGCCCCAATCCAGCCACGGTGAATGCTGCCCGGCCTCCCCGAACAGGTTCACCCCCCCGGCCATCTGCACCAGCGACGGCATCCAGTTGCCAGCGGCCATCGGCGGGTCAATCCACTCGATGAGGGCGACGGTTGGCTTATTCGGCAGGGCTGCCGCCTGGGATGCAACCGCGTCCATGCGCTCACGCATTTGACTGACCAGCGCCGTGCCGCGCTCAGGGGTGGCGAGCGCGTCTGCCACGCGCTGAATGTCTGCAAACACATCGTCCAGGCCGTTCGGCTCTAATGACACAAGCTGCGCGTCTGTATCCAGGAAATCGCACGTCATGCGCTGCACTTCGTCAAAGCTGACGGCGCACACCTCACACTGCGACTGCGTGACAATAACCGTTGGTGCCAGCGATTGAATCAGGTCAGCATCGACGCGGTACACCGACAGCGACTCTTGCAAAATAGCCTTCACGCGCTGGTCAATTTCTGCGCTGGTGCCGTGCGGGTCAAATTTAGGTTCGGTACACACCGGCAGCGATTCAACACCTGCGGGGAAGTCACACTCGTGCGAACGGCCCACAAGCTGCCCTACGCAGCCCAGCGCAGCCACAATTTCCGTACTGCTCGGTAGCAGGCTAACAATGCGATGCGTTTGCTCTAACATAATCATCATCCTGGTTCGTTACCTTCGTAAACAGGCTATCTGATATAGCCCTATTTCACTATACCATCAAGGAGTGGCCCCATGCCCAAGATCACGGTTACCGACGGCCCCGAATTTGAAACGCCTGAAGGCACGCGCCTGATATTGGCCCTGCGCGAGGCTGATGTGGACATCCTGCACCGCTGCGGCGGCCATGCCAAGTGTACCACCTGCCGCGTGGAAATCAGCGAGGGCGAACCTGCCCAGATGACCGAAGCCGAGCGCGACAAGCTGCAAGACCAGGGTAACCTGGGCGACTTCCGCCTGAGCTGCCAGATTGCGTGCGAACAGGACATGACCGTAACGCCGTTGATGACGATGGCAAGCACCGGCCTGGATGACCGTGGCCCACACCCACAGGACAACATCACGCCGGACCCGGTTTGGGTTGACAAACCTGAGTAGGAAATTGGGGGGATTTTTACATGATTTGCTTGAAAGAACCTCCGCGCAGATGCTATCATGGCTGGGTAAAACTGAACAAAGCCTGAACAGTTAAGGAGTCAAGCATGACCATGACAAGACATATGACAGCGATTATCCTCAGCCTGGGCCTGATGCTGGGCCTTGTAAGCATCGCTGCCGCTCAAGAAGACCCTCTCAAAGACTCTGTTTTTACGGACTCGGTTTTCGCCGCATGGCAGCCATTTGAAAACGGCGTCATGATGTGGTTTGAGGATACCGACCAGATTTGGGTATTCGATAATAACGGCTCGCTTCGCATCTACGACGATGAAGATGGCGGCGGCTCAGCAGATAGTTCCTGTTCGTCCACCCCGATTAACGGGTTTGGTGCCATCTGGAACGGCTACGAAAGCGGTAACCTGGGCTGCCCGCTGGCCGATGAACTGGGTTTTGAAACCAGCGCCCGCCGCGATGTGGGCGGCATACAAATTCAGGGACCGGGCGCAACCGTCTATGAAGCGTCCATTTCAGCCGGGTCCAGCTCTGGCAATTGGACTCTCATCAACATCGGCTAAAGCACTGCCGCTCAACTTCATAGCAGCCGCCGCACCGCCTCTCATGCAATGTTTAACCTGGGGAGCGGTGTTTTTGTGCGGTATAGTGACGCCGCTTAAATCTAACCTGAAAGGGAATATCCAACATGAACCGCTTACGCACAACTGCCCTGATGATGGCCGTGGTGACCCTGCTGGCTGCACCGCTTTACCTGAACGCACAAGACATCGGCACTTACAGGCCGCACCCCGGCGGTGACGGCTGGGACGGTGATGATGGCCGTTTGAACCAGTACGACTATATGGACGGCATTGGGGTTTACTGTGCCGATGCCACCCACACCCCCTGGGACACATACACCGACGGCGGCGGCTTTGTTGTCATTGCGCCAAACTCGGAAGCTGCCGGGGGTAAGGAAGTGTTGTGGGTGCCAGAAGAACAAATCGAAGCGGGCATCATCCAGGCAACCACTACCGGCCAGAACACGCTGCTGGGCCAGGCCGAAGGCACCTGGTTCGACCCACAGCCCGCTATCTACTATTTGCCCGCCTCTGGCGAGTTCCAGTTGAACATCATTGGCAGCTACACAGATAAGCTGTACGAGTTTCAGTGGACGGAATGCCGTTCGGTGCCGAAGGTCACGAACGACGGGTGCCCCCCCGGTAAAGACGACACAGGCAACGGCTGCGGCTAACCGCCCGGTGCGATGACACCGGCGAAACTATTCACGGGGTGGGGTTGGGATGGTGCGGGGCGCACTGTCCATGTTAAACAGCAGTAGGCTGGCCAGCTTGCCCGGCACGGGTACATCCACCATGGCCCCGTCCCGCTCAACCGTGAGTACCACAACATCATGGAACAGCAGCATGGTCATGAGTTGATGATGGTTGCGGCTGTGCAGCTTTTGCTGGTCGATCATGACGATGGTATCTCCGCTGCGAAACCCTGCGTTGTGCAGGAAGCTACCTTGCGGGGCGTCGTGCAAATGCCACACCCACTTGTCGGTGTCAAACGTAATGTTGGCCTCACTAACCCCACCGAGATGCACCTGTGAAGCGTGTAACGTCAATTCAGAGGCTGCGTTGGCGGTGGGTTGGTGGCCTAATACTGCCCCCATCTGATGCGACCGATTGTTGCGATGCACACTGAACGTAACTTCCTCATCGGGGGCGAACTCGCGCAGGGCCGCAGAGAGGTTGCCATCATTGAGGTAGCGCTGATTGACAGCGAAGATCACATCACCGGGTTCCAGGCCCGCAGCGGCTGCCGGGCTGCCATAACGGATACCGTCCACGCGCACACCCAGCGGTGTTACCGGCGAATAGCGGACACCCAGGTAGGGCTGCGGGGTGGGTGTGGTCACCGGGAAGGTTAGACGCACGGCGACGAACAGGACGCTTGTCAGCAGTAGGGCCAGCGCAATAGGCCGCACCATACGCTGGGGCCACGCGATGCGAACCGGAGATGTATGGATTTGTGTGTGTCTGTTGGGAACTCTTAGTTGGATTGTCATGGCACAAACTCTACTGACTATAGACGTCAGTATAGATGAAGCAGTAAAGCAGCACCTGAAATTCATCTTAATGGAGAGTAAATCCACATGAGTAAGCCATGTAAACCGTGCAACCGGGTCACATGGCCTTGGTTTGTGCGGTCTAGGGCACCTCAAACGGTGGGATGTCCACCGTGTTAACCATCGCAGCGATGACAATCACGGGCACATCCACTTGCAGCGTGTCGCCGTCGCGCTCTACCGTCAGTGTAATCGTCTGGTCCAGCACACCCGCACTCAGCGCGTCGAACAACTGCGCCCGGTTGGTAATCACCTGCCCGTTGACCTCGGTAATCAGGTCGCCGTCTAGCAAGCCGAACTCGTCTAACCCATCACCGTCCACAGTCCAGGCTTGCAGCTCGGCATCGTAGTTAACAACGCCGATGGGCACTTGCAGCAGTTCGTTGACGGGCAGGGCAGGCGCTTCACCCAGCGTAACTTCAACCGTCTGCGCTTCGCCGTCGCGCTCCACCGTGACCGTGACCGTATCGCCGGGGCGGTAATTTGCATTCAGCAGGTTGATAAGGGCCTGCACATCTGCGACCGATTCGCCATCTACAGCGGTCATCACGTCGCCCGCTTCGATGCCCGCCGCGTCTGCGGGACTGTTTGCGCCAACTGCCACAACGGCTACGCCGCCGCCCTCGGCTTCAGCCACGCTCACGCCAATGACGGGGCGCGTGGTGGGGGCGTCGTCTTCATCAGGGGCCTCTTCGGTGGCTGCGGGCGCTTCTAGCGTCGGTTCCGGCGGACGCTCGCCCAGCGTAACGTCCAACGTGAGCAGGGCACCGTCACGCACCACACCCACCGTGATCGTATCGCCCACGCTGTACCCGGTCAGCGTCCCCATGAGCGTTTCTGTGCTGATGTACGTCTCATCTACGCTAAGCAACACATCGCCCACCTGCAATCCGGCGGCGGCGGCGGGGCCGCCTTCCACCACCTCGTCAATCACCACCCCGCTGACGCCATCGGGCGCGAACAGAATGCCTAAAAACGGCGGCGCGTCGTCCTGAGCATAGGCGAGTGCGCTCACGTTCAGGGCCAGTGTAAGTACAACCAGCCCGATGAGTTGTCTGCTAAGTTTGAACATCGTCTCCTCCTGAGTATCAATAGAATGCTTACGTTGATCCGTCTAAGGGTCATGTTATCATCAGTAGATAAGACAGTCGCAAGATCAACAAGGAACGTAACCGATGGCACAGATTCCTGCCAAGCTGCAAGAAGTGTTGGAAGACTTCTCATTTATCCAGGACCGCACCGAGCGCACCGAATATCTGCTTGAACTGGCTGACCGCTTTGACGAGGCCAAAGTGCCAGAGCGCATTGCAGTACAGCCCTATCCAGAAGAAAACCACGTTCAGCAGTGCGAGAGTGACGCTTATGTGTGGGCGGAAGAAAACGAAGACGGGACGCTCAAGTTCTGGTTCGATGTGCTGAACCCGCAGGGCGTGAGTGCGAAGGCGATGGCTGTTGTACTCAATGATGCGCTGAGTGGCCAGCCGGTTGAGGAAGTGGCAACGGTAGGGCCGAGCATTGTGTTTGAGTTGTTTGGCAAAAACATCAGCATGGGCAAGGGCCAGGGCTTGATGGGCATCGTGACGATGGCCAGCCACGCCGCCAAGCAGCGCAGCGAACGCTAGTTAGCAGGCCGACTGGCCAACGCGAAACGGCCCGACTTCGGGGCGAAGCAGGGGCGGGGCAGACCTGGCAGACAGTGTCGTGTAAGTAACAATCAGACGCTTTCGCTCAGGTTAAACAAGATTGACCCGGCAGCGCGGTTGGCTTTGTCTACGCTGGGGTAGAATTCAATGCGTTTGGCCGGGAGCATTTTTTGTAGCAGGTTCCCGGCAATGGCCACTGCCGGCGGGCAGTCCACCAAAAGCGCAGCCTCAAAAGCGCTGTGTTTATATACGATGGCAATGAATCCGGGTACATCCAGCGGAAAGCGCTTGAGTTCCGTCATCACGATGATGTGAACGTAATGGGGAACTTTACCTGCTTCGGCCAGTTCAGCCGTCCGCATGTGCGCTTCGGCAATGTCCTTGAGGGTGACATGGCCGACCCAATGAAGTTCAAAAATAGCCGCATCTGTTTGGTAAATTTCAATTGGCACAGGCAGGCACTTTTAGCTAAACGGAAAATTAACAATGGCGCTCGCATTGTAATATATCGTAATCTCATTTGGCAAGCCCTTTTCGGCCAATTCACACCCAGGTGAAATGCTCTTCATGGGTAACTGCTCAGGTACTCGGCTGAATTCCCCCATCCCCTAGTACAGAGTAGCTGAAATAGACCATCAGTTAAGCAACAAGTGGACACCCGTTAAAAGTCCACTTGAACGGCTTTGCCAGAGCGCGATTGAAATAGTCAATAAAGTCAAGAATGCGTTGCTTCAAATCCGTTACCGAAGAGAAAGAAGCCCGTTTGAGTAAGCGTC
>DAOTTY010000412.1:0-5576 GCA_034437575.1 Anaerolineae bacterium
CGCCGCTACGCGGCGGGAGGGAGGGGTTTGTGCCGCCTTCGGCGGTGTTCCCCTTCCCTCATTTTGGGGGTAAGGGGCTAGGGGATGGGGGAATTCAGCCGAGTGCCTGAGTAGTTACAAAATTACACCACCAGCGCCAAAAACCGCGCCGCTTGCCGCTCTGCCCAAAACGTATAGTTACCCACACGCCAGCCCTCAATGAACCCCACATGCCCGCCATGCTGCGGGAAGCCCCCGTACAGGAATTCGTTGGCCGCAACCGCTTCATAGGGGATGTCTGCGGGGTCGAAAAACGGGTCATCGACGGCACGCAGCAGCAGCGTTGGCACGCGGATGCCTGCCAGGAAGTTTTGCGATGAGGTGCGGCTGTAGTAGTCGTACCAGTCCTGATAACCGTGCAGCGGTGCGGTGAATGCCCCATCGAAGTCCCGGAAGTTGTCGGCGGCCTCAACCGCTTTCATGTCGATTCGATCCCTGACGAGCGGTGCTTTTTGCAGCGCCTTCGCCTTGAGTGACCGCAGCAAATGCCGTGCATATAGTAGCCCGGCACCTTTGCTCAACACTGCCGCGCCCTTGACCATATCAAACGGCGGTGAGATGGCGACCCCGGCTACCAACCGGTCTGTGAGGCTGTCGCCGTTTTCACCCAGGTACTTGAGCAGCATATTCGCGCCGAGTGAAATGCCCACAAACCCGATTTGCGTGTTGGGGAAGCGCTCTTCCAGCCAGCCGTGAACATAGGCAATGTCTTCGGTTGCGCCCGCGTGATACAGCGTGGCGGTGCGGTTCATCTCGCCGCTGCACGAGCGCAGGTTCATGCCCAGGCAGCGCACCCCCCGATGCGACAGATAACGGTAGATGCCATGCGCGGGGCCGCTGCGGGCGTTGCCTTCCAACCCATGAATAATCATCACGATGGGTTTGTAATCGCCCAGTTCGGCCCAGGTCGCGTCTTTGACATCGGCAAAGTCCAGGTCAACAAAGTCGCCATCGGGCAGTTCGACGCGCTCCCGTCGAAATTCGATGTCGCTGCGGCTGCGGGCGTTGGCCCCGGCAATGGTTTGGATGTGCGGGTTCCGCATGAGTGGGTGCGGCTTAAACGGCTCAATTTTGATGTGGGTGTGTGTTTTCATGGTTTGTCGCACTGGTTTGTTGGTATAGTTTGCTATTTCATCTTAACGGAGATTCGGTTTCGTGTCAGCCTATCATCCATACGCAAAACACCACCCGTCAGTTGCCCCGGCACGGTCAAATTCACACACAGTTTATGCAACATTCACGGACGATGTACAGCGGGTTACACTCCCGGTCAGGCTGGTGGGGTATACTCGCAGGCAATAACAGCAAACACTGAGACGCCCTGTGACCTTCTGGGAAAGATACCGCATTCCGATTTTGCTGGCCCCAACCATGACTGTTATTGTCGTGTTGTTTTTGGGGTCGCTGTGGTACGGGCTGCTGCAAAGCCTGGGCTGGAACCCGCGCATTGGCGCGACTGACCTCAGCCTAAACGCTTACGCTGAGGTGATCGCAGGGCAGCGCTACGCCACGCAGTTTTGGCAGGGGCTATTGCTTTCGCTGTGGACTACGATTACCAGCACAGCGATTTCGGCGGTGCTGGCGGTGGGGATGGCCCTGGTACTGCGCGAGTCTTTCGTGGGCAAGCGCCTGGGTGTGTTCCTGTTTCAGTTTAATTTGCCCATCCCGCACATCGTCGCTGCCATTGGCGTGCTGTTTTTGCTGTCACAAAGCGGGTTGATCTCGCGTGGGTTGGCCCAAATCGGATTTGTCGGCACTCCGAGTGACTTCCCGGTGCTGGTGCGTGACCGCTGGGGCCTGGGCATTATCTTGGCGTATGTGTGGAAGGAAACACCGTTCATCGGCGTTATTGTACTGGCGGTGTTGCAGTCGCTTGGGGGCAGCTATGGCGATGTGGCCCGCAACCTGGGGGCTAATAGCTGGCAGCGCTTCTGCTATGTAACCTTGCCTCTGATTCGACCGGCGCTGCTGTCATCGTCGGTGATCGTGTTTGCGTTTACCTTCGGTGCATATGAGATTCCGGCAGTGTTGGGCGTGCAATTCCCATCGGCGCTGCCTGTGATTGCCGTAGACATCTTCAACAGTGCAGACCTGCGCGACCGTGACGAAGCGATGGCGCTAAGCATGATTATCGCGGCCATCATCATGGTGCTGGTGGGCATTTACATGGGGGCACGCCAGCGCAGCACCTCATAGGTGGCCAAGATGTGGTAGGCTAAAAGGGTGATCCATTAACTTGTGGAGGCTGCGGTGTTGCCCGAACTTCAACGCAAAAAGGTGGTGGTGCTGTATCTGGTATTGGATGCAGATGAAAATGGTTTTATTGAACGCCGGGACTTTGAGCGCATCGCCAGGCAGATGGCCGCCGCGCATGGCCTCTCCCAGTTTAGTGACCCCTACCGCAGCTTGCGCGACTCGCTCATGTCCATCTACGAGGACATCAAGCAGCGCATGGACCTGAACGATAACCATCGCATTGAACTGCAAGAGCTGACGGTCTACGTCAAAGACCTGGTTGCGATGCCATCTGAGGTGGCGGCGCGGATATTGCCACTGGCCCGCGATCTGTTCCATATGTTGGATTTGAATGAAAACGGTAGAATCAGCTTTGATGAATGGCAGTCCTTTGCCGAGGTTTGCCGCATCCCTGGTGATGACATGCGCCCGGTTTTCGATTTGCTCGATCAGCGTGACTGTGGTTTTTTATCACAGCGCGACTTTCAGACGTTGATGCTGAATTTCTTTCTAAGTGACGATCCTTCTGAACCAGGAAATTACACCTTTGGGAGGTTTTGATGACTGCCTTTAGCCAGATACGCCACCAAAAGTTAACGCACCTGTTCAATATTTTGGACGTGGACAACAATGGTTTTATCAACACGAACGATATTCAAGCCTTTATTGACGCGGTGGCTCAGTCCCGCAACTACACCTCACAGTCGCTCGCTTACCGGGCGCTTAAGCGGGCTTACCTGGGCCTGTGGGAAAAGCTGTCGCAACAGTTAGACACCAACGCCGACCAGCACATCAGCCAGCAAGAGTGGCTGACGTTTTTTGCATCAGTTGAGCAGGAAGCCGACTTTGAAAATCAGTTTGTGCGCCCGATTGAACTGGCTATGGTCAAGCTGCTGGATATTGACGGCGACGGAAAGGTGCGCCTCAACGATTATCAGGCATTTGGGCGGGCCTGCAACATCCCCCAGGCGGAGATTGAGAGGCTGTTTAAGGTGATGGACACGGACGGGGACGGTGTGCTGACCGAGTACGAAGCGGGCCGGGCTATCGTGACGTTTTTACTGAGTGATGACGACAACGCCCCCGGCAACTGGTTTTTTGGCAACTACCGCAGCGCATCATGACGAAACCAATCCTGCGTTATGCCGTTGTCGCGCTTATGGCAGTGATCTTGTTTTTACCGTTTGCGGCTTTTGCGATCAATGCGTTTGCGTTCCGGTGGTTTTACCCGCAGTTCATCCCCTCGCAGTTCAGCTTGCGTGCCTGGGAGCAAATCTTTCAGGGCAACTCTGATGTGTGGGCGTCCATGATGGTCAGCGCGGTGATTGCCAGCGCGGTATCGGTGGTATCGGTGTTGATTGGGCTACCGGCGGCGCGGGCGATGGGGCTGCACGACTTTCGTGGTCGGCGGTTAGTGGAGTTCCTGATTCTGGCACCGGCAATGATGCCCCCGGTGGTGATTAGCCTGGGCCTGAGCATCAACTTTATCCGCCTGCAACTGGCCGGGACGATTGTGGGGGTGGCGCTGGTGCATTTGGTGCCGGTGATGCCGTATGTGGTACTCACGCTGGCGGGCGTGTTTGCCAACTACAACACAGAATATGAAGATCAGGCGCGGTCTTTGGGCGCGAACCCGCTCAAGGTGTTGTGGTTTATCACGCTGCCTGCAATTTTCCCCGGTATTGTGGTGGCGGCGCTGTTTGCCTTCCTCATCTCCTGGAGCCAGTATTTGCTAACATTGCTCATCGGGCAGGGCCGGGTTGTGACCCTGCCGTTTTTGTTATTTTCCGCCACGACGGGCGCGAACAATGCCAATATTGCCGTGCTGTCGCTGATGTTCATCGGCCCGGCAATCCTGATTTTGTTGTTAACATCACGCTACCTGAGCGGCGAACAGAGCGCCATCAGCGGCCTGGGACGAGTTTAGTCACCTGATATGACACACGTTGTACTTGAGCATCTTACCAAAGTCTACCTGCGCGAAAACGTGGATGCGATTCACGATATTTCGCTGGATATGCCGGACGGCAAGATTACAGCGCTGTTGGGGCCGTCCGGCAGTGGAAAATCCACGACACTGAAGCTCATCGCCGGGTTGATTTTCCCCACACACGGCGCGATCTACTTTGACGGCGTGGATGTGTGCCTGGTTCCAGCAGAAAAGCGCAGCGCGGTGATGGTCTTCCAGAACCATTTGCTGTTTCCACACATGACTGTTGCCGAAAATATCGGCTTTGGGCTGCGGATGCGCGGCGTTGATAAACACACCCGCCGCAAGCGCATCAACGACATGCTGGACCTGGTGCAGCTCCCCGGCTTGGGCGACCGCAAGCCGGGGCAGCTATCTGGCGGGCAGCAGCAGCGGATTGCCCTGGCGCGGGCGCTTGTGACGGAGCCATCTGTGTTGCTGCTGGACGAACCGCTGAGTAACCTGGATGTGCATCTGCGTGACGAAATGCGCGAGTTGATCCGGCGGGTGCAGGGGGAGTTCAACATCACAACGATTATGGTCACGCATGACCAGCAGGAAGCCGTCGTGATGGCTGATGACATCGCGCTGCTGTTTGACGGCAGGCTGCAACAATACGCTGTGCCATCGGCGTTTTATCGCCGCCCGGCCACTGAGGAAATCGCCCGGTTTTTCGGCGGGGTGAACTTCATCAAGGGGAGGGCAGTTGACTGCTGCATTGACACTGATTTGGGCCGCTTCACCGTGCAGGATGACAACCAACAGCGCGGCCCTGCCACCATGACCATTCGCCCGGAGCAGATCCGGTTTGTGGATGCTGATGGGCCAAACACAGTTTGCGGCCATGTGCAAACGCAGTTGTATGCGGGAACATTCACGCGCTACCGCGTCAGTGTGGGCGACCACACCCTCGAAGCGCTCCGCAGTGCGGACCTGCCCGGCCAGATCAACGAAGGTGACGAGGTGTACCTGCACCTGCCGCCGGATCATATCTGGTTGCTGCCGCCCGCCTAGCTTAATATGGCCGGGTTTTATCCCGTAATCACGCGAACCCGGCCATGCCATTAACTTCTCAATCCAACCGGCTGTTTTGGGGTGTGCTGCTGCTGATTGTGGCGGCGGCAGCCGTCCCGCGCCTGCTGATTTACGACTTCAGCCTGCCGTACATCGACCACCCCGATGAACCGAACAAATACCTGGCTGCGCTTGAGTGGCGCGGCCAATATAACAACTCCGGCTATTACAATGGCAATCCTCCAGCTTACATTGCCGTGCATTATGTGCTGCAATCCATCCTGGAAGCCGCCGGGCAGTTGGGGTTAGCTAATGCGGT
>DAOTTY010000413.1:0-6024 GCA_034437575.1 Anaerolineae bacterium
GAACTGATTGCCGCACTGCGGCAGACAGTTGACGCCAACAACATGACTGACAATGTGCATTTACGGCTGATGATTACACGCGGCATCAAAAAAACGCCCTCCCAAGACCCACGCCTGACCATCAGCCCACCGACGATTGTCATTATCGCCGAACACAAACGCGCTGACCCTACGACCACAGACGCGGGTGTGCGCTTGTTTACATCCACCGTGCGCCGTGGCTCACCAGATTACCTGGACCCGCGCTTGAACTGCCACAGCAAGCTGCACGAGGTCATTGCGCTGGTACAGGCCCTCAACGCAGGTGCAAACGAAGCCCTGATGCTCGATATTCACGGCTTTGTAAGCACCTGCAACGCAACCAACTTTTTTATTGTGCGGGGTGGTGAAGTGTGGACCTCAACGGGGCAATACTGCATGAATGGAATCACACGCGGCAACGTTATTAAAGTGTGTCATGCCAACGGCATTCCGTGCTACCAGAAGAACTTCTCACTCACCGATGTCTACGACGCGGATGAAGCCTTTGTCACGGGCACGTTTGGCGGCTTAACGCCCGTCACTGACGTGGATGGCCGCACCATCCGCCGCCACGAAGCTCGACCCATGACGAAGCACCTATCACAGCTTTATCATGACCTTATTGAGCAAAACGTCACCGAAGCGAAAGCCGCCCAAGCACCGTCGTCCTGATTCAGAAAACAAAATACGCCTCGCTATGAGGCGTACCTTGTTAAGTTCGGAAAGAAAATTTAGAAAGAAGTGTATTTTTCGTAGGGTGCAGGTGTCGCAGGCTTTACAGGATGATGAACATTGCTGCCAGTACAGATGCGGAAACCATCGTGATGACCAGAACGTTTTCAACGAGCTTGGTTTCGGCATCGTCTACGAAGCTGGTGGTGAAGAAACTTTTGATAACCTGGATCATGATGACTTAACCTTGATTTAGAGTTAACGTGTTGGCTTGATGTCTTTCAGTATATCCATTCTCGTTTGTGAAGCAAGTAAATTTCAACATCCTGACAACTCATTAACAAATCCCGGACTTTTACTTAATTTGCCATTTCTTTTACGCCCTTTTAACACAAACACGAAAAAACGCCGCTCTGAAGCAGCGTTTTTATTTTGTTTTAGCATGTTAAGGTTTACAAACTTCATAAGCCGCGATCCTAAACATTAAAGCGGAATAGGATCACATCTCCATCCTTCACGGTGTAATCACGACCTTCAAGCTGCATCTTCCCGGCTTCCTTAAGGTTTGCCCAACTCCCCAAAGCTGCAAATGCGTCGTAGTCGGCCACCTCTGCACGAATAAACCCACGCTCAAAGTCGGTATGAATGACGCCCGCCGCCTGCGGGGCCGTCCACCCCTGGTGAATCGTCCAGGCGCGAGATTCTTTTTCACCTGTGGTGAAGTAACTCACCAGCCCCAGCATTTCATACCCCTTGCGAATAATCTGCTCCAGGCCACCAACTTCAACACCCAACCCAGACAAAAACTCCTCACGCTCTTCATCGGTGAGGCCCGCCATTTCTTCCTCCAGCTTGGCGCACAGCTTGATAACCTCTGCACCCTGCTCTGCCGCGACCTCACGCGCCTGTTGCACGTAAGCGTTATCTTGTTCGAGGTTGTCCTCGTCCACGTTAGCTGCAAAAATCACAGGCTTGGCTGTCAGGAAGCGCATAGCCTTGTTAAGTTCAACAAACTCATCCGAATTGCGCCCTGGGTACGCGGTGAGCATTTTGCCCTCCCCCATACAATCCATCACCCGCTTGGCTTCTTCTAGCAGCACACGCGCATCTTTTTCGGTTCTTGCCTGGCGCTCTAGTCGCTCAACCTTATTTTCAAGCTGCTGCAAATCCGCCAGGATCAACTCCGTGTTAATAATCTCGATGTCCTCACGCGGGTCTGGCTTACCGCTAACGTGAACCACGTTCTCGTCCTCAAAGCAGCGCACCACATGCAAAATCGCATCCACATCCCGGATGTTACCCAGGAACTTATTACCCAGCCCTTCATTCTGGCTGGCACCCTTGACCAGCCCGGCCACGTCCACAAACTCAATCGTGGCGTAAATCGTCTGTGCAGATTTAGACAGTTTCGCCAGCTTATCCAAGCGCTTATCGGGAACCGGAACGACAGCCTTATTCGGTTCAATCGTGCAAAAGGGATAGTTCGCCGCTTGCGCGTTTTGTTCCCTGGTTAGTGCGTTGAAAGTCGTACTCTTGCCCACATTGGGCAGGCCGACGAGACCAATACTCAAACTCATAGAATCTGCTGTTCTCCCGCCAGTATTCAGGTTAGATAACAATCATAATGAAGTGGATGAGCAAAGACAATTGCCGTTCCACCCCACCCCTGATAGCGTCAAACACGCACATCCTACCCGTTGACCGTAGCTTTCATCTTATCGGTGGCGGCGGCAAGCGCGTCAGGGTTTTGCACGTTGATCGGATTGCCCCCTAAGAAGCCCTGTATCGACTCGTAGGCGATCTGCGCGTGGTGGTCAGATACTTCAAACGTCGCGCCCCCCAGATGGGGTATAGCAATTACGTTGGGCAACTTCAAAAGCGGATAGTCGCGCGGCAGTGGCTCTGTGTGAAATACATCCAGCGCCGCGCCCGCAATCTTACCACTGGTAAGGGCATCGACCATCGCGGCTTCGTCCACGAGTGCCGCCCGCGCCGTGTTGATAAAATACGCACTCGGCTTCATCAGCCCGAACTCCCGCGCCCCGAACATGCCGCGTGTACTTGGCAACACTGGCACATGTAAAGACACAAAATCTGACTGACCCAACAGCGTATCCAGATCAACCATCGTCACGCCCAGGTCAGTGACCGCATCCTGCTGCACATACGGGTCATAGCCCACAATCTTCACATCAAAGCCGCGCAGTCGGTGCGCCGTCCGCTGACCTACGAAGCCCATACCGATTAGGCCAACCGTTTTACCAGGAAGTTCATAGCCCATGTGGTTGAGGTATGTCTGTGCAAAACCGACCGTCACCCAGTCACCCGAATACAGCGTGTTGATGCCCCGCAGCAGGTTCCGCGCTGCCATCACCATCAGCGTCACGGTGAGGTCAGCAACCGCTTCTGCATTGCGGCCCGGCGTATTGCACACAATGATGCCGTGTTCGGTGGCCGCGTCCTTGTCGATGTTAACCGTCCCGCTGCGGCAGTCCGCAATCATGAACAGGTCTGGTGCAGCTTCGATGACCTCACGATCAATCTCGTCAAACTCCGTAATCAGGATGTGGCGCTCCGCCAGCTTGGGGATAAATTCCGCTTTGGGCAGCAGCGTTTTCGTCGCCCACCAGTCGCGGAACTCAAACGCAAATTCGTTATTGAATCGCTCCACCCAGCGGGGTGCCATCGTGCAGGATGCGTAAATACTCAGTGACTTCATAAAGTCTCCGTTTGTTGGGTTGATTAAGGTACAATCTCGCTGATTGTTGCCAGAACCGCCTGCCTCGCTGACCAGAAGCCGCTCACCTGCTCAATCAGGTCAACATACAGCGGAAACAGCGCGTCGTAGACAGCGACCTGTTCAGCACGCGGCGTGTACTCGCGCTCAATTTTGACGGTATGTTGTGTGGCCTCGGCATAGTCCGCGTACAAACCCACACCAATCCCGGCGGTGAGTGCCGCGCCCAACGTCCCAAACTGGTCACCCGCCGGGACGGATACGCGGCAGTTCACCATATCGGCCAACATCTGGCACCACGTTTTACTGGCACTGCCGCCCCCAGCTAGCAAAACCTGATTCACACCCCCGATTGTGGTGTAGCAGTGCTTAACGGAGAATGCCACGCCCTCATACACAGCGCGGGCCAGTTGTTCGCGGGTTGTGCCTGCCGTCACACCGAAAAAGGCACCTGTGGCTGCACTACTCAAGAACGGCGCACGTTCGCCTTGCAAGTAAGGGTGGAAGATCACACCACCACTGCCCGCCGCTACCCCGCCCACAATGCCATCCAGGTAAGTGAACACATCCTGGCCCGCACGCCCGGCCTCGTCACGGAAGCCGCGCCCCATGCTATCCAGATACCAGTCCAGGTTCGGTGTGCCAGCCATCGCGCCCAACAGCCGCACATAATGCCCTGGCACACTGTGGCAGGCCGTTGCTCCCACATTTGCTGGCGCAAAGTCAGCCTCATTCATAATCACACAGTTAATGCCCGTCGTCCCCAGGATGGTAAATGCCTGCCCATCTGCAATGGCCCCAATGCCAATCGCGCTCGCGTTCAGGTCCATCATACCCGCCACAACCGGCGTTCCCTCCGCCAAACCGCAGGCCTCAGCCGCTTCAGCCGTCACGCTGCCAATTACCTGATGCGAGGGCACAAACTCCGGCAAGATGCGGCGGCACGCCTGTAGCCCCAGTACATCAATCACCGCATCGTCATATGTGTGGTCGGCCAGCCGCATGAACGGAATCGAAGCGTCGGTTTCATCCGTAGACAGCACACCTGTCAACTTGTACTTAATCCAGTCCTTGCTGCTGATGAGCCTATCCACGCGCTTGAATGTATCGGGGTCATTGTCGCGCAGCCACGCCAATACCCCCGCCACCGTCCCCGGCCAGATGACCGTGCCCGTGCGCTCAAATACTGCCGCAAGCACGCCATCGGCTGCCCACTGCTGCACAATGGCCCCGGCGCGATTGTCATTCCACAGCGCTGCCGCCCGGACGGGTTCGTGATTTACGTCTAGCAACCAGGCCCCATCCCCCTGGCCACTGGGGCCAATAGCAGCAATTGCCGCCGGGTCAATCGAAGCAGCTTCAACCGCTTCGCGGATCGTTTCAGCAGTCAGACGCCACACATCGCCCATAGCCTGCTCAGACCAGCCCACATGTGGTGTTTGCGTTACTGTCTTGCGTGAGGCGGTGCCAACACGACTGCCATCCCTATCGTACACAGAGGCTTTGATAACCGATGTACCCGCATCAAGGCCGAGGAGGTAATTTTGAGTTGTCATGAGCTTTGGTTAAACAATATACAATAATTTGGCTGCCCGCCGCTGCCGACGGGCAACAAAGCTACGATTTGTAAACCGCGTTCACTTCAGCGATCTGCGACGGCTCCAGGTGAACAGGCTGGCCCACCTGGAGCGCCTGATGGTACGTCTTCATGCCCGTTTCTGCATTAAAGGCCATATCCAGCGCACCGGGCAGGCTGCCACCTACCGCCAACAGCCCGTGATTGCGGAGCAGCACCACACCCAGTTCCGGGTGCGCGTCTAACAACTTGGTGGCTTCTTCTCCCGGCATCAGCGTACCTGGGCACGCCCAGGGCGCTACCGGAATCGGCCCACCCACATACCACAGTTCCAGGTTGCACTGAGGCACCGTTTTACCCAGGATGGCAAACGTAATCGCAAACGGCGAATGCGTATGACAGATCGCGTTCACGCTGGGGCGGTGCTTCATGACATAGGTGTGCATCGGCGTTTCAGATGAGGGCTTGCGGGGTGCATCAATGATGTTGCCGTCCAGATCAACAATTGCCACATCTTCCGGCTTCAGTTCATCATATTTGATGCCGCTCGGCGTAATAGCCACAGCATTTTCCCCGGCGCGGGCACTGATATTACCCGCTGAGAGGTAAATCAGGTCTAGCTTTAACGCCTGCATTGTCGTCTCGTAAACCTGCTGGCGTATCTCTTCGTAGTCCATACGATGCCCTATTCGGTAAACTGCCGAAGCTGCCTTCAGCCTCGACATAGGATAAACTAAACGTTGTCCGGTTCGCCGCGATATTCGTTTTCGATCTCAATCATGCGGTTAACCTTCGGCCCACTGCGTTCGTTTTCAACGTACTGGTTATCCAGCCACGTCTCTACGATAGAGCGTGCCAGATGTGGCCCAATGACTCGTGCGCCCATCGTGATGATCTGCGCGTTGTTGCTCAGTTGGGCACGCTCAGCAGAATAGGTGTCGTGCGTTAGGGCAGCCCGAACACCCGGCACCTTATTGGCAGAAATCGACATGCCGATACCGGTCCCGCAAATCAACAC
>DAOTTY010000414.1:0-2800 GCA_034437575.1 Anaerolineae bacterium
CAGTTTCATAATCGCAACGCTTTCGTAGCCGCTAGCCGTGCAAAGATGGCCCAAATCCTAGCGCAAATCAGCAGCGCTGCAAAGGCAATGCTTACCCAACGACAGGTACCCTTTTACGACTTTTAACGCCAGTTTCGTTGCGGTTTGTGACGCCTTACATTAGACTTGCACCTTATCGGGGCAGTTTTGCCCCAAAAACACCCATTTTAACCACAAGGGAGACCCCCATGTTAACGATTTATAACCGCGTCCTGGCTGCTGCCGTGATGCTTGTCGCTGCTTTTGTGATGGCAGCCGGGGCCGCCGCCCAGGAAGGCGAGACGTTCGGCCTGAGCGAAGACGACTTTTTACTGTGGACATCTGCTAACGAAACCAGCACCCTTTTTGACAGCCTGGCCTTTTCCTACGTTTCCACGTTAGATTTTGAGCTTGAAGGCACGGTCATCGCCGCCAACATTGCGGGTGAGGGTGTTATCACCGCTGACGCCTTCCAGATGACCGCTGCTGGCAACATTGATGGCCTGGGGCCGGTTGCCATTGAACTGCGCGTGGTAGGCGAGAGCGTGTTCGTCAACGGCATTGATGGCACAGACGCCTGGTACGAGATCGACCAGGCAAACCTGACCGACATCCAGGACATTGCTGGCGACCAGCTTCCGATAGACCCAGGTGCCCTGGCCCAGGGTGACCTGAGCGGCACCGGCCTGAGCGACGAACAGCAGATGGCCGTGTTTGGTGACGTGTTCGCGCTCATCGAAGCGCTGCCCGGCTACATCGAAATCACCCGCGATGCCGATGAAGCGGGCGAAGCCGTGTTCTTCATTGAATTCTTGCTGAGCGAGTTCGTCCAGGACCCGGCGCTGGAAAGCATTGTGGCCGCAGGCATTGCCAGCGATGGTGCCACCAGCATGGAAGACGCCCAGGCGCAGGCATCTGAGGGCCTGGGCGCAGCCACGATGGTGACGGCTGGCAGCGAAATCAGCTTTACCCAGTCCATCGACCTGGCCACCAGCCTGGTGCAAGCGGGTGACCTCGTTATCAGCCTGGGCGGTGAGGGGATGCCGTTCCTGGCTGGCGTGACCCTGGATGTCAGCCTGGAAGAGTACAACCCGGCAACAACAGTCGAAGCCCCGGCGGAATCCACCCCGATTGATGAACTCCCAGCATTGGCTGGCAGCTTCTAAATCTGCCGGTTAGGCGCAGGGGGCAGCCTGCCCCTGCGCGGCAGCAAACAAAAATGCAGCAGGGGCGGGCCGTTGGCTCGCCCTTGTGTATTTGGCGCTAATTCCGCTCACCAATCGGAGCAACGCCCGGTTCAGGGGTGGGCTGGGGCGCGGCAGGCGCAGGCGCATCCACTGCCCCGGCCCCGGCATTCACTGCTGATAGATTGACACACGCGGCGCTGGCTTCCACCACCCCCGTTGATACCCAGCCCCCACCGACCAACCGAATCCACGCGCCGTTGGTGGCATCACCAAACCGGAACTCCCCTGCCGGAATCGAGGCAATCACAGGTGATGAGGTAGACGGCTCCTGGCGGATATTCACCCCGGCATCGCCAACCGGTACCACAGTGCAGCGGTTTTCTGGCGCGTTCGCCGCCAGCGTGTCACTCGTTGGCACGGGTGCGGGGCCGTCGTCGTTGCCCCCCGGTGCAATATCCAGCACAGACGGGTCAAGGGTGGCAGAGGCCACATTGCCAGGAATAATCACGGTCGTGTCGCCCGTGCCGTCTGTACCCTCTACCACAGCTTCCTCGGTCGCGGCGGGGTCATCAGGCAGCGGGGCCGCCTCTACCGACGACTCGCCCAGGTCTGTTGCTGCCCCGCCAAAGTTTACCTCCAGCGCTGCCGATTGATTGGCCTGCCCGACGCTCAACACCAGCAGGTATGTGCCACTGTCACCATCCACAGTAGCGGCGAAGGCCGTCGCCAGCGGCCCACGCTGCACGGCGAGGGTTTGCCCGGTGGGTGAACGCAGTTCTGCAATGTAGGCGACCCCGGCCACCGTACTGCTCACCGTCACCGTGTTGGCCAGCGATGAATCGACGGCAAACGCACGGCTGGGAATATCTGGCGAGAGGGTGACGGGCGTCACCACGCCCTGCGACAGCGGCTCTGGCTCTGGCGAGGTGAGCAGGGCCAGCCGCAGCAAGAACTGGCCAGTGGTGGCGTCTTCGCCTTCCACCAGCAGCGTGAAGGTGCCATCGACGGGCAGCGTGTAGGTCAGGCGGGCATCCTGTGACCCCACCTGAAACGGGTCATCTGTGCTGACGGCGAGGGTTTGCTGGCCGGTGCTATCTAGCAGGCTGATGCGTGGGTCGAGCGCGTTGTCAATCGACAGCGCTTCTAAGCCGATGAAATCGCCAGCAGCCCCGGTGAACTCGTAAAAGCGCCCCGGATTGGCGGTGTCAATCGTAGCGGAGGTAAATGCCCCGTAGGACAGCGGTTCTGCCTGGGCATAGACGGCGCTCACGGCACCGAGGGCCAGCAGCAGCACAAAGGCGGTCAGCAGGTTACGTCGTTGGAAGTGGGTCATAGGGTTGTGTCCTTTCATGTGCCAACACGAGCGGCATTGTCACCCGAAACGCGCCGGATATGCAACCGTGCGAGGGGCCGCTCACACGTTAAAAAACGGCTTAACGGCTACGTCCTCGGCCAGCGTGCGAGATTTGAAGGTGTCGCCGGTGGCGTAGGCACCCTGCCGGTCGAACCCGGTTGCGCCCTGCGTCCACACTTCAACTGTGCCGTGTACCGGGTCAACAATCCAGTATTCCCCGACGCCGTTGGCCTCATAAGCG
>DAOTTY010000415.1:0-14746 GCA_034437575.1 Anaerolineae bacterium
CTGTTGACCATAAGTATCCCCTTAAATGCCCTTTTGGGGCAGTGACCGAAGGCACGTTCATATGTGACATTTTTCACAAATGCAGAATAAGGTAAAATGCTTGTCAAAATGTAACTGCTCAGGCACCGGGTGCCGCTGTTTAAGCCCCTAGCCCCTTACCCCCAAAATGAGGGAAGGGTGGCGCTTTAGCGTCGGGGTGGGGGGCAAGCTGAGCAGTTACCAAAACTTGCCACTTCCCCGTAAAGCATACCCGCGAACGATGATTGTCTCAATCCGAGCGAATTGTGGAAACGCGCTAACACCCCCCATCCCCATTCGGTGGCTTCAACCATTTGCGACCCGCCCACCTATGGATTAAAATGACTCGTCCAAGAAATAAATTTCATATACCCGCTAGTGTAACAGGGACGTTTCATGGCATCGCGTGTTCAACCCACCCGCAGGCAACGCGCCAACCCGGACGGCGGCCACGGCTTTTGGCTGGCCTTCCCGGCTATGTTCTGGATGGTTGCGTTTTTCATTGTGCCCGTGCTCATCGTGTTTATGATGAGCTTTATGACGCGCTCACGCACGGGGGCCGAACTGCCCCTCACGTTTAAGGCGTATAACGACATTTTTGGCGAGTTCTACGAAGTTGACGAAATTCAAGCGGGCATCGAAGACTTCCAGGCGGCCACCACTGGCGCAGAGCAGCGCGCAGCCGTCAGCGAAATCATTGAGCCGGACAACGGACGGGCGCGGGTGTTCGTGCGCTCCATCTGGGTGTCGGTGTTGGCAACGGTGATTTGTTTGGGGTTGGGCTACCCGCTGGGCTATTACATCAGCACCCGGCAAAGCGGCCTGATGCGCTCGTTTACGCTGTTTCTGGTCGTGCTGCCCTTCTGGACGAATTTCCTGGTGCGAACGTATGCGTGGCGCGTGATATTGGGCCAGGAAGGGGTGCTGAATAACGCTATGCTCGCCCTCGGCCTCATTCAACAACCCATCACGATGCTGTTCACACCCTGGGCGGTGCTGGTGGGGCTGGTCTATGGCTTTTTGCCGTTTATGGTGCTGCCCATCTACGCCAGCGTAGAGCGCTTCGACTTCAAGCTGGTGGAAGCGGCCAACGACCTGGGTGCCAATGACTGGTCGGCGTTTTGGCGGGTGGTGCTGCCTGGAACGATGCCCGGTGTGGTGGCGGGGTGCATTCTGGTATTTATCCCCAGCATTGGCAGCTACGTCACGCCAGACCTGCTGGGCGGCGGCACAGGCAACTCGTTGATGATCGGCAACCTCATCGCAGACTGGTTCGGCGCGACGGGCAACTGGCCGCGTGGCTCGGCCATTAGCGTAGCCATGATGGTGCTCGTTCTCGGTTCTCTGCTCGTTTACTGGCGCTTTGGCCAGCCCCAAACGGAGGCACGGACTTAAACATGGCACAACAAACGCTGCCACAAGGCGCATCATCCACCGCCCCACAGCGGTCATTTGAAATCGACGCAGGCAAACTGCGCCGCGATCGGGTCATCCGGCAGGTGGGGCGGGTGGGCCTGTGGCTCAATCCACTCGTGACCTACTTCTTCCTGTGGGCACCGATTCTGCTGCTGGTCGTCTTCTCGTTTAACGACAGTCGCGGGGTGGCGGTGTGGCGCGGCTTCACCACGCGCTGGTACGAAAACATCTTTAACGGCGTGTTGGCCAACGACGCCACTTTCAGCACGGCAGAGATGCTCAAGTCGGTTCGCATCAGCCTGATTGTCGCCTTTTCCGCGACGGTAGTATCTACCGTTATCGGCACGATGGCCGCCCTCGCCTTGCAGCGCACACAGTTCCCCGGCAAGCGCTGGCTAGATGCCACCCTGTACCTGCCCATCGTCATTCCAGAAATTACGCAGGGCGTATCGCTGATGGTGTTTTTCAGCACGGTGTTCCAGTTTATCGAGCGCACATCTGGCGTGGCGTTACAGCGCGGCTTTGCCACCGTGATTATCGCCCATGCCGCGTTTAACATCTCTTATGTGGTGATTGTGGTGCGGGCACGGCTGGCCAGCATGAATCCGCGCCTGGAGGAAGCCGCCCGCGACCTGGGCGCGAACGAGTGGCGCACCTTTTGGCGCGTGACGTTCCCGCTGGTGGCACCGGGCATCCTGGCCGGGGCAATTCTGGCGTTCACCCTCTCGCTAGATGACTACGTGGTGACGTTTTTCACACGCGGCGCGGGCACCAACACGCTGACCGTGTTCGTCTATGGCCTGCTGAAAACATCCGTCACGCCAGAGATTAACGCCATCAGCACGATTATGCTGGTGATTTCCACCGTGCTGATCGGCTTCTCGCTGCTGCTGCAAGGCCGCAACACCCTCACAGATTGACGGAACGCCCCTTAGCAGCCTGGGCACGAGTACAGAACAGCACCGAGGCCCCGTCTAGCTCCCCCTCTTCCGACCGCCGCTGCGCGGCTAGGCGCGGGGGAGGGGCTGAGGGCGATGGGCCGCCACACCGGGCGGCCCCGACACAAACCCCATGTAACCCGTAGGGACGCGCAGCGGCGCGTCCGCCGGACTAATCCCCTAGCAGCCGCCCCCGAATAGTCGCCACATGATTTTGCAGCGCCAGATCGTATGCCATTTCTTCCGTGACCTTGTTGCAACTGTGCAGCACGGTGCTGTGCTTGCGCCCGCCAAAGGCATCCCCAATCTGCGGCAGCGAGGCTTCCGTCAGGTCACGCGCTAGGAACATGCCCACCTGCCGCGCCGCACTCACGCGCTTGGTGCGCCGCTTGCTCACCAAATCACTCACCTCCAACCGGAACTCGACGGCGGTTTCTTCCAGCACACGCCGCAGCGTCACGGTGTTAAAGTGGTTGCGCGGCTGCTCGAAGTGGTCCAACGTGCGCTCGGCCCGTTCCATGTTCATCTCGCCGGGGGCAAACCGGGCTTTGGCCACAATCTGATTGAACACGCCCTCCATCTCGCGGATGTTATCCGGGGCACGCTGGGCCACCATCTCCAGCACGTCACGCTCTACGGCCACGCCGCGTTCGCCCGCCCACATCTCCAGGATGGCCACCCGAGTTTCAAACTCTGGCGGCTGCACATCCACAATCAGCCCGCCCGCAAACCGTGAGCGCAAGCGGTCTTCCAGCGTGGTCAGTTGATCCGGGTGACGGTCGGATGCGAGTATAATTTGCTTATTGAAGGTGTACAGCGCGTTAAACGTGTGGAAGAACTCTTCCTGCGTGCTTTCCTTACCCGCGATGAACTGCACATCGTCCACAATTAGCACATCGGCGCGGCGGTACTTTTCGCGGAACATAGCCTGCTGCTTGCGCCGGATGGCGATCACAAGATCATTGACGAAGGCTTCACTGGGCACATAGATCACATACAGGCCGCGCCCCTGGCACTCATTGGCGATGGCTTGCAGCAGGTGCGTTTTGCCCAGGCCCACCCCGCCGTACACCATCAGCGGGTTGTACACGCCGTTGGGCTGCTCGGCGACGGCCTGCGCCGCCTCATAGACCATGTAATTTGCCCGGTTAACCACAAAGCGATCAAACGTGAAGCGCGGGTTCAGGTCGCTTTGCTGCACATCCCCAAACCGGGGGCGCTGCACCTGCTGATGCAGCGGCGCGGCGGGCTGGTCAGTGGGCTGCTGCGCCATATACCGGAACAGCGGCATGTCGCCGTCGCCGTTGTCGTCGTCATATTGGGGGAAGGCCGACACCAGCGGGTGGCTGGGCGGCTGCCGTTTGACCAGCTCAAACTGGATGGTCACGTCCCGCTCGAACGCATCGCTTAGCACCCGGCACACATTTTGATACAGGCGATGTTGCAGCATGTCCAGCGCATAGCTGTTAACGACCCCCAACACAAACAAACGTTCCTCATCCTTATACTCCAGGAACGTGATGTGCTTGAGCCAGGTATCAAAGCTGGCGCGGTCAAACTGAATTTCCAATTGTGTGTGGGCAATCTGCCACGCATGTTGCGGGTCCACTGGGCCTTCCCCTATCTGATATATGCGGTGCGATGCCAGGTTAACAGAGTGCTTAAAAGCCCGCGCCTTACGGCGGCAGGTAGGTAAGCAACATCGCCCTCATGAGCAAAAGTCAATGAGCGAAAACAATCGTTCGCTAGGTTGTCGTTTTATTGTATGGCGACGGTAGACCGAGCAGGTCGTGCTGCCGCACAGTGATTTCTATGTTTATCTTGTTTACGTTGGGGCGATTTCCCGGTGCCGTGGCCCCTCACTGCCGGGCAAATCAGTAACCCCCAAGTGCTGTGCAGTATAGCCCAAAATCGGGGCCGTCTCAACCACATTCGGCCCCCCCGCCGAAACCTTAAGCCTATGTGGGATAACCGTGTGGGATAACTGCGGCAGGGGCCTGCATGTGAGCAGCCCCAACTTGGGATATACCCGCATCAAATTGCCGCGTTTTGGGAAAACGCCGCGCCTGGGCAGGCAATTGTTAACATTTTGTCAAGAGATGGATTTGGGATAACTTCATTAAATCTTAACACGGCTTACATTAAGCAAACCGTCCCGCAAACGGCCTGGGCAGGCTGTGCGGCCCTACATGGCAGGGCAGTGGTCAAAAACGGGATATTTGCGGCAGCAAAATTAAGCGCTGCCTCAATAGTTGCTTAGTATCACGGGCTAGTGACCGCTGCACTGGTAGACTGTACGCGCAGCACAAGGTATAGTGTTTTATGCTGTAACCATTATTGTTACGAAAGTGTTGGGTAGGTATAAGCATGGTTGACTATAACGAAGACATTTACAATGACGCACTCAGCACCCCTTACTCGCAAAACGGACGCCCCAGTGACAGCCCGGATGTGATTAAGGTCTCGGCTCGTTCTCGGTCTACAGCCGTAGCGGGTGCCATTGCAGGCGTCATCCGTGAGCATGAACATGCCGAGGTGCAGGCCATCGGCGCGGGTGCCGTCAACCAGGCGGTAAAGGCATTGGCCATTGCCCGTGGTTACCTGGATCGTGACAGCATTGAGATTGTTTTTGTGCCGCACTTCACCGAGGTGGACATCGACGGGCAGGAACGCACTGCGGTGCGCTTCTCGGTTGAGCGCAAGCTGTAATCCACAGCACAGTTAAGCTGCGGGCTGCAACACCCCTGACGGCGTTCGGCGCAGCGGCAATCGCACCGTGACTGTCGTGACACTTGATGGCTGCTTTCGACTGTGACGGTACTATTGTGCTGCCCCGCGCTGTTTTCGCACAACAATAACCGCGACTTCCCCCTGAAAAGGACGCTAACCGGTGACGGCACTACTGCGGCAACTGCAACGCGATGAACCCGCCCCGCCCTGGGGTATCTTCACCGGGCTGCTGGCGTTCGCTGTTGCGTTCATTTTTATTGCCCTGGCCGGGGTTGCGCTGGCAAGTTTCGTTTTCCCGCCACAAAGTCCCTCATCATTGATCGCTGGCTGGCTGATCGGCGGCGTGCTGGTGGTGGGCTACATCACCGCCACGCAGCGCACCCCACAAGCCCGCGCCGCCCTCCGCCTTGACGACCCCTCGCTGCCCGTGCTGATTGCCTTCAGCATCGGCTTGGCCGCCGCTGTTGTGCTGGATTTGGTGGCCATTCCCTTCACCGGGGCCATCCTCATTCCCCCAGAATTCAGCATCTACACCGCCAGCCCCGGTGCGTTTGGCTGGGTACTGGCGGGCCTGCTTGTGCTGGCGGTTCAGCCCCTCGCCGAAGAACTTGTCTTTCGGGGGGTGATGTACCCGGCCCTGCGGGCGGCGCAGCGCGTGTGGGTTGCGATTTTTGTATCAGCGGCATTTTACGGTGTGTTTCACCAACTGGTTTATCCGCACCCGGCACCGGGCGCAGCCGGCGCGTGGTACAGCCTGATTGAGCCGCTGCTGCTGGGCCTTGTGCTGGGGGTCATTCGGGCCGGGTCGGGGTCCACGCGGGCCGCAGTTGCCGCCCACGCGGGCATCGGTGCATTCGCACTGCTCAAGGCCCTGCTGATCCTGGGCGGCACAGGATGAATACAGTCATCGTCGGCTCGGCCAACCCCGTCAAAATCAACGCAGCCCGTCATGCCTTTGAGCAAATGCTCCCGGCAGAGGTCTTCACCGTTAAGGGCGTCAGTGTGCCGTCTGGCGTGGGCGAGCAGCCCATAACAGACGCCGAAACGTGGCAGGGCGCTCGCAACCGGGCACAGGCAGCATATGCCGCGCATCCCACTGCGGCCTACACCGTCGGGATTGAGGGTGGCTGCGACCCGCTGCCCGGCGGCCCGTTGAGTGTGTTCGCCTGGGTGGTCGTCCGCCATGCAGACGGGCGCACCGGTCACGGCAAAACAGGTACCTTCTTCCTGCCGGAAGAGGTGGCGGCACTGGTGCGCGGCGGCCTGGAACTGGGTGACGCTGATGACCGCGTGTTCGGCCAGCACAATTCCAAACAGCAAAACGGCTCCATTGGCCTGCTGACGGGCAACGCGATCACCCGCACAACCTACTACACCCCCGCCGTCGTGATGGCCCTCATTCCGTTCGTCAACACCAACCTGACCTTTCAAGCGCCATCTATCACCTGAAGCCCCGGCTACACCCTGACGCCGCCCCTGCGTTTTTACGTCTTTCAGGCGGAAATTACAGCTTTTTGACACACATCCGAGGTGCCTGTGGCATACTAAGCAGCAACAGAAAGCCTGCTCATTGCAGACATAAACGTGAGGTTATTGGCAATGTTAGCAACAGCCACCCACTCAGATACAGGATCGCTGGTGTGGTCACCCGCCCGCGACAAAATGGCCTATGCCACGGCCAGCGGCTTGCAGGTGTACATCAGCAACAAAAACACCAGCGATGAGCAGTTCGTTACCCTGTCCAACATCCCGGTGTGCGAACTGGCATGGTCACCGGATGGCAATTACTTAGCCGGGCACGAACATGAGGGCGATTGGGTTATCTTCCGCGTTAACAGCACACAGTCCGAGCTGGTTTACCGCGTAGACGCCTCGTCGCTAGATTGGTTTGACAATGACCAGGTGCTTTACGTCCCACACGCGGGCGGCCTGGTGCTGGTAGACCTGCGGGCCACCCTGAACGGCCTCTGGTTAGCAGGTTAACCACAAGGCCATTAACACCATGCCGGATGCCCCCACCTCCCAACGCAGCCGCTTCCGCTCACCGCTGTACTGGCTGCGCCTGCTAGGTACTATGCTGTTGGCCTTCACCGTGCTGGCAGCAGGTGCGATTTTTTATTTTGCCTGGGCGCGGGCCAGCATAGACATCGAACCCGCGCCGCGCCCAGTGGCCCCCCCACCCTTCGATGTCGAGCAGGTGGCCTTCACCGGGGGCGACGGGCTAACCCTGCGCGGCTGGTTCATCCCGCCCCAAAATGGCGCAACCGTCATCTTGCTGCACGGCTATGGTGGCAGCCGCACCGCCGTGACCTTCCATGCAGAGCGGCTATCACAGGTGGGGTATGGCGTGCTGGCCTACGATTTGCGGGCCAGCGGCGAAAGCGACGGCAGCATACGCTCATGGGGGTGGGCCGATGTGCGCGACTTAGAGGGTGCCCTGGCCTACCTCCGCAGCCGGAGTGAGGTCGATATGAACCGGGTCGGCATTGTGGGCATTTCTATTGGCGGGCAAATCGCGCTGCGTGGGGCCGCCGCCAACCCGGAACTGGCCGCCATCTTTGCAGACGGCACCGCCGCCGCCCGCGCCAAAGATGGGCAACATATGGCTAAGCCCTGGGTACGCCCGCTGGTTTATGCCTGGGTGTGGGCTTATGACCGCATTGTGTCTGTTCGGGCGGGGGAACCCATGCCGCCCCCGGTCAATGATGTGGTTGGGGGCATTGCCCCCCGCCCGATTTACTTTATTGGCTACGGCGTGGGCGTCGTGCCCGCCTACAGCGGTGGTGAAATCCGTATAGCCCGCCGCTACGCGCAATCTGCGGGTGAGGAAAACACAACGGTTTGGGAACTGCCCGACCTGCACCACGTCGCAGGTGCCGCCGCCATCCCTGACGAATACGCCCAGCGCATGATCGCCTTCTTCGACGAACACCTGTAGCCGCCCACACACGCATCCCCAGGGCGATTGCAAAGTCACGGTTTCACATCGCGGGGCCGCCGTCCCCGCACCCCGGCAAAGGGTTGGCACCCTTTGAACCCATGTTTTCGGACGCTTTGCGTCCGAAAAGGCCAGTTTTTGGTAACGACTCAGCCCTCACCTTTTTGAAAAAAGTGACGGGGTTGGGCAGCGCCCAATGAGCAGCCATGCAACTTTGCAAAAGCCCACACAGCGTTTCACGTTGGCGCATCGTTCGCTAAAATACACCCTGATCTCAGGGTAAAAGGCGAACGATGTTGCAATTCATCCCCCGTGTGGCGCTGCTGGCGGCGTCCCTGTTCATCCTGCTAACCAGCGCGGGGCTGCTGCCCCCCACAACACCCCCGCTGATTGTGGCCTATACCGGCATGTGCGGCGCGGTTTTGGGGGGCACCTGCCTGCGTGACGCCCACAGCGGCCACGTCGTCCACTGGGCCGATTACGGCAACTTCGTGGATGACTGGTCCCCCGACATGCAGCGCAACGTGTACAGCGACCCGCGTGACTACAGCATCCGGTCATTTCACCAACCCGACGGTGCCATCAACCAGTTGACGACCAGCTTTAACGCCACTCAGGGGTTTGCACCCCGGCTCAGCCGGGATGGGCGCATGGTGGCCTATGCCAGTGCCACAGCGGGCCGGGCCGGGCTGCGCGTGCATGTGATGGAAATTACCACCTATGACGAACTCGTCAACATCAACCTGGAAAATAACCTGCGCTTCGCCGGGGCCTTTTACTGGTCACCCGATGGCACCCGCCTCGCAGTATTCACCCGCGAATCGTCAGGGGGCGCGAACTTCGCCCCCATCCTGTGGCTGGTTGACGTAGCCACCGGGCAGGTCAACACGATTGGCGTCACGGCCACCCCTTACGCCGCCTGGTCGCCAGATAGCACCCGCCTGGCCTACATCAACGCCACCGAAACCGCTATCACCGTCCTCAATGTGGGCACGGGCACAATTGAGCGCGAATACCCCACCCGGTCAGGCGCTCTGTCGATTGTGAGTACCCCCATCTATGCCCCGGACGGCGCGTCCATTCTGTTTATCAATGCGGATACCGTCCAGCGCGAAACCATCATCCAAACGCTAGACACCGCCAGCGGCACCGTTACAGAGTTAACCCGCTTTAGGGGTGACCTGCGTTTTGAGGGCTTGCAATGGCTTGAAAACGGCGTTTATGTGGTAGAAGACCGCCTGCCGTCCAGCTATACCGATGACGCCGTGATTTACCACATCGACCCGGCCACCCGCATCACCCGCGAACTGGATCGCTTTATGGCTGACGATTATGTGCAGGTAGTGGAATGGTAGCCCGCATCGGGGTGTTGGGGGTGGCGGTGCTGGTGCTGGTGGGGGCCGCGCAGATAGGCGGGCGGGTAGCGGGCGGTTACACCCTGGCCTACGAAGGCTACTGCACCGATCAAATCGTCATAGGCACCTGCCTGCAAGATACGCGCACGGGCATCGTGTACACCTACAGCCACATTGTGGGCGCGTCCTGGCTGGCGGATATGTCCCAGGCCGTCATCAGTGACCAGGGGCGCGTCCTCATCCTGAACCGGCACGGCACCACCCTGCACAGCATTTCGTCTAATACCGACTACTTCGCCACGCCGCAGTGGTCCGCAGATGGGTCGCTAATTGTGTTTGAAGGCGCTGACCAGTCGTTTACACGCGGCGGCTACGAACTGTGGGTGAGCAACCCCACCGGCACCGACAAGCAGGCCATTGACCGCCTGCGCCACCCCAGCCAGCGCCCCCGCGCCTATTGGTCGCCAGATGGCACGCGCTTTGTGTACTTCGGCACCCTGGTAACCACCACTGGCGTGACGGAGGTGCGCCTGTGCAGCCTGGCCACACAAAGCTGCCAGGAACCGGGCACCGCCAGCCAACCCCACGCGAACTGGTCAGCAGATGGGGGCAACTACATCCTGTCGCCGGGGCGCAATGTGGTTCACATCATCGACGGCGAGACGGGCATCGTGCTGGAGGAAATCCGGGCGTTTAACGAGGAATATAGCCAGCAGTACGGGGCGGCCTCGGCTGCACGCATGGTACTCACGCCTACATACTATGCCCAAGACATGCTGCTATTCTCGTATATCCCGCACAGTCGGTCTTACGCCGTCGGCCCTGACCGCGTGCTGCGGCCCGTGGACGGCGGCTTAGGGGCTGCCGCGCTAATTCATTCGCTGCCCGTGCCCAATCGCCTGCTGCTGATCGACCCGCGCACAGCAGTTAGGACGCTTGTTCACGAACTGGATTTGGCAGCGGATGACTATGTTGTGCGGCCCATCGGGCAGATATACAGTTCGCAGTTTATTGGAGTGGTACAGTGGTAAAGTTTAGCAAGCGAGTGGGGGTGCTGGCGGCAGGGGTGGCGCTGTTGGTAACCATAGCAGTAGTTACAGGGGGGCAGATGCCCGCGCCAATGATCGCCTTTCGCGGCGCGTGTGCGGTGAACGCTATGTGCATTGCAGACGCGAACCGGGCCATTATGCTGGCCTTTAGCCGTGTCTCGTTTGCCGATGGCGATTGGCTGCCCGATCTGTCGGCAGCCGTGTTCACCACCCCCAACATGGACGACCCCTACAGTAACAAGCTGGTGCGTTACAACGGTGCCACCCACCAGATGACGGAAATCAGCACCGACGGCACCGTGAAGTCGTTTGCAAGCTGGTCGCCCGATAGGGCGCATGTGGCCTATATGCTGTGGGAAGCCGACAACGAACAGATTCGCTTGCAGATTGTGGCAGCCGATGGCACACCCCTTAACGACCCCCTCCCTATTACCGGCAGCACAGCCCGCAACATCACCTGGTCGCCAAACGGGAAGCGCCTGCTGTTCAACGCAACAGCCGGGCCTTACTCGCGCCTCATTTACATCTACGACCTCAACCGCGCCCCCGCGCGCGAGGTGTGCGAGGGGCCAACCGGCCACGCCAGTTGGTCACCAGATAGCACCCAGGTGGTATGCGCCACCCGCCGCCGGGACGGCGACTACTTGCAGTTTGTCAACGCAGGCGACGGCAGCACCCACCGTATGGCCCTCGTCACCGAACCGCCCAACGCGGTGTTGTTCCCGGTGTGGTCGCCAGATGGCACGCAGGTCGCCTATGTGGAGCAGCAGCCGGGGGCGGCCCACTACCTGCGCGTGTTTGATAGGGCAACGGGTGAACACCGCCCCGCGTCTGATATGCGGTTCGGGGCGCTGTCTGAACCCATGTGGCTAGACGACACGCGCATCCTGCAAGCCAGCCAGTCGTTTTTCCTCGTGGTCAACACGCAAAACAACCACACACGCACCCTGCATCCCAACGCCATCCATGACTTTTACGGGCGGGTCGTGTGGTGATCCACCTCCACTGGCCCAAAGCCGCACAGGCAGCGGACGCGCCGTTGCGCGTCCCTACAGTTAATTGCGGGTTACGAGTAAGGACGCGCCGCTGTGCGTTCACGGCGTAGGCGGCCACCCAATCGCCGCAGATAAACCGGCAGCGCCAAGCGCACCCACACCGCACACCCGGCCAGGCTCCCCACCACCCACCACAGGCTCTCATCTGCACGATGGGGGGGCAGCGCAGGCGGCACCGCCAGATAGTCCATCATGGCCGCCTGCCCCTGTGACCGCACCGCCAGCGGCGGGAACACCAGCGGGTTACGCTCTACCGTCAGGCGATAAATGTTAGGCAGTTGGCCGATTTCCGGCGGCAGCGCAGTCAGTTGATTGTCGTGCAGTTGCAGCCACGCCACCTCTTGCAGCAGGCCAATTTCCAGCGGCAGCACCGCAAGCTGATTGCCGTGCAAACTGAGTGACCGCAGCCGCGTCAGGTTGCCGATTTCCGGCGGCAGCGCTTGCAGATTGTTGCTGTGCAGGTCCAGCGTGGTCAGCCGCGTCAGTTGGCCCACCTCCGGCGGCAGGGTGGTAAGCTGGTTGCTGCTGACGGAAAGCACCTCAAGCTGCTGCAAGCGGCCCATAGCAGCGGGCAGGTGCGTGAGCGCGTTGCCATCCAGGTACAGCCGTTCGAGCTTCGTTAACTCAAACAGTGCCGGGGGCACCTCCGTCAGCCCGAAGTTGCTCAGGTGTAAAGCGGTGCCGCCGCGCTCGTCCACCAGTGCGATGAGTTCCAGGGCAAATTCCGCCGGGGATGGGTCATCAGCCTGCGCGGCGGCAGGCGGGTTAGTAACCAGCAGGATGAGGCACAGCACAATCAGCAAAAAACGCATGGGCGTCCTTTCATTTCATAGGTGGATCATACCGAACCCCCGGCACAGCGGAAGCCACAACCCCGGCTTACAACATCCTATCGCAAACTGAAACCCAACCCCAACAGACTCCGACTAGCCCGACTTTTTATAGCGCGGTAGACTGTGTAAGTTAAAGTAGACAAAATCACAAACCCTGACCCGGTGTACGCGCCCTTATGACTCGGATTTCTGCCGCCGAAAACATCATTATCCACACCCAGCCTGACCGCTGGCAACTGCTCGTCAACACAGACTTTGTGGACACGGTGCAGGGCGACGGCGTGCTGCTGGAAGCCGCCCCCGGCCAACCGCTGCACTTCACCACCGCCTTTGCCCGCAGCCGCCGCCTGCCCAAAAGCGGCCAGCTTAGCACGCAGTACGTTAGGCGGGTGGTGCTGGGCTGGAGCGAAGACGATGAGGCGTGGCACCTGGGGCTGCTGTTCGATCAAGCGCTGGCCGACGCACGGGGCAGCCGCTGGTGCGAACTGGCCGTCTGGCCAGACCCGGAACAGGACATCTTCCGCGAGTTGGCCGTAGAAGCCGGGCGCAACCTGGCCCAGCAGGTCGCCTGCCCGTTTAACATCGTCCCCATCAGCAGCACCTCGCGTGCCACACTGCCCAAACGCCCCCCAATGCCCCTGCCCGACCCGCCCATTGACCTGCAAGGCTGGCAGTTCCAGCGGCAAAGCAACGGCTGGCTGGCTCTCATCCGAGATCGCAAGTGGGCACGCGAACGGCTGCGGCGGGTGTTTTGGTACAGCCTGTGGGTGGTGATTTACATCGCGCTGGCCGTTGCCACCATCCTCAGCGACATTGCCCTGCCCCGCCCGGAGTGGCTGCCCTATTTGGGGCTGGCAACCGCCTTGCTGCTGGTGGGGCTGGTGATTTACAGCCTGTACGAACTCACCTTCAAGCCGCGCTGCATCGTGATTGACCCGCAAACCCGCCAGATTTGGGGCGTCATCAGCAGTAAAGACAGTGCCAAACAGAAGCCCATCTGGCGCATGAGCCGCGAGCAGGTCGATAGCGTGTACGTCAGCCAGGTGGTCAAGCCGCAGCGCGACCAGGCCATCATCCAGTATGGCGAAATCAACCTGCGCCTGACCAGCGGCGACTACTACTACCTTATCAGCCAGGACGAAGCCGAACCGCTGACCGGCCCCACCAGCCTGAATGGAACCGAGGCGATTGTGCCGCTGGAAAACGCCGAGGTGCAAACGGGCCTGCAAATCGCCGGGGCGCACATTGGCAAGGCCCTGGAAGTGCCCGTCTGGTATGACCACCGGGGCAAGTGACCCCTCCCCCCTTATGGAACCCATCTCTCATCTCAACAACAAACGCATCATCCTGGCCGCAACGGGCAGCATCGCCGTCTATAAAGCCGTTGACCTGGCCAGCCGGCTCACCCAGGCCGGGGCGCTGGTAGATGTGGTCATGACGGACGCCGCGCAGCAGTTCGTCACGCCGCTCACGTTCCAGGCTGTGACCGGACGCCCGGTGTATACGGATATGTGGCAGTCAGATACATCCGGCGGGCTGCCCACGCACATCGCGCATGTGGGCCTGGGCGAAGGCGCTGCGCTGCTGGCCGTCGCCCCGGCAACAGCGAATACGCTGGCCAAACTGGCCGCAGGCATGGCCGACGACCTCACGACCGTCACAGCGCTGGCGGCCCGCTGCCCGGTCATGGTCGCCCCGGCAATGGACGGCGGCATGTACGCCCACCCGGCGGTGACGGCAAACCGGCACACGCTGGCGGCGCGGGGCGTTTACATTATAGAGCCGGAAGAAGGCCGGTTTGCGTCTGGGCTGGTGGGCAAAGGCCGCCTGCCAGCAACCCCCACCCTGCTTGGTCACATCCGCCGCATACTGGGCAAAGACGGGCCGTTGGCAGGCAGGCGCGTCTTGGTCACGGCGGGCGGCACCCGCGAACCGCTGGACCCCGTGCGCTACCTCACCAATTACAGCAGTGGCAAGCAGGGGCACGCTGTCGCCCAGGCCGCCCTGGACGCAGGTGCCCATGTGATCCTGGTCACAGCAGCCCACACCCTCCCTGACCCCATCGGGGCAAAGGTGCATCACGTTGATACGGCAGAGCAAATGCGCGACGTGGTGCTGGACTACGCCGTCAATGTGGATGTGCTGGTGATGGCCGCCGCCGTTGCAGACTTTCGGCCCGCGCATGTCAGCGAGCAAAAGATCAAAAAGCAGGCCGACAGCCGCGAGGCCATGTCCCTGGAACTGTCGCGCAATCCTGACATTTTGCTGAGCGTGAAAACCACCCGCGAAGCATCCGGGGCACCAAAGGTGGTGGTCGGGTTCGCCGCAGAGAGTGAAAACCTGCTGGAAAACGCGCAGGGTAAGCTAAAACGCAAAGGCGTCGATCTACTCGTGGCCAATGACATCAGCGCCCC